>CAILUH010000185.1 GCA_903837335.1 uncultured beta proteobacterium
AATGTAAGTGGGAAAATAGTCAAGTTAATGAAGATAAAGAAGAATGATACCCTAGCGCCCCATGAAACTCGATGAAGTCCAGCGCATTGCGCACCTTTCTAGGCTCGAATTGAGCGAACCCGAGGCTGAGGCACTTTTGCCTCAGTTACAGGCTATTTTTGCTTTGGTTGCCGAAATGCAAGCGGTGGATACCAGCGCTAGCGAACCGCTGGCGCACCCCATTCTTTTTTTACGTGATTTGGCTCAGCCACTCCGCCGCGATGAGGTTAGTGAAACTGATCAACGGACAGCGAATATGCGTTCAGCCCCAGCTCAAGAAGACGGCTATTTTCTCGTGCCCCGCGTGCTTGAATGAGTTGGCATACTGCCACTGTAGCCCTCTTATCGAAGGCCTTAGCCGCCAAGCAGGTATCTAGCCGCGAGTTAACGAGCTATTTTTTAGAGCGTATCGCTCAGGGTAAGCGCTGGAATGCCTTTTTGGATGTCAATCCGGCTTTGAGCTTGGCCCAAGCAGATCTGGCCGATAGCATCCTGGCAAGCGGTTTAGGCGGCCCTTTAACCGGCATACCAGTAGCGCATAAGGATGTTTTTGTCACTCGGGGTTGGCACTCCACGGCAGGTTCGAAGATGCTTGAGAATTATCAGAGTCCATTTGATGCAGCAGTGGTAGCCCGGTTAGGGATGCCAGATGAGGAAAATCCGACTGCCGCAGGCATGGTCTGTTTAGGTAAAACCAATATGGATGAGTTTGCAATGGGCTCGTCGAATGAAAACTCGGCTTTTGGCGCCGTGCTCAATCCATGGAATCCAGCCTGCGTAGCAGGGGGCTCATCCGGTGGTTCGGCAGCAGCGGTTGCCGCGGGACTAACCCCGATAGCTACAGGTACGGATACAGGTGGTTCGATTCGTCAGCCAGCGGCGCTATGTGGGCTAACGGGTATCAAGCCAAGCTATGGGCGGGTATCACGCTACGGCATGATTGCCTACGCATCATCTTTAGACCAAGCGGGCCCCATCGGCAAGAGCGCAGAAGATTGCGCATGGCTCTTAAGTGCCATGTCATTTCATGATGGACGCGACTCCACTTCATTGGCCGATTCGGGCGAAGACTACAGCCGTTATTTGAGCCAAGGCTGGAGTGAACCGCAAATTAAAAATGCAACGAAGCCTTTAAGTGGTTTGCGCATTGGTTTGCCTGCCGAGTTTTTTGCTGCAGGCCTAGCGCCCGAAGTCGCTCAGGCAGTTGAAGCCGGCGCGCAGCAGCTAGCTGCCTTAGGCGCTACGTTATGCACCGTCGCTTTACCTAAAACAAAATTATCTATCCCGGTTTATTACGTACTTGCCCCGGCTGAAGCTTCGAGTAATTTGAGTCGCTTTGACGGCGTTCGTTTTGGCCATCGCACCGCTCAGTATTCTGATCTCCAAGAGATGTATAAAAAATCCCGTAGCGAAGGTTTTGGCGCTGAAGTCAAGCGGCGCATTTTAATTGGCAGTTATGTTTTATCCCATGGATACTATGACGCATATTATTTGCAAGCACAAAAAATACGCCGCATTATTGCCGCCGATTTTCAGACTGCATTTGAGCAGTGTGATGTCATTTTAGGGCCAGTGGCACCCGATGTTGCATGGCCTTTAGGAGCAAAAACCCAAGACCCCTTGCAAATGTATTTGGCCGATATTTATACCTTATCAACCAATTTAGCTGGCTTGCCAGCAATGAGTGTGCCTTGTGGCTTTAATCAAAATAACCTACCCATTGGTATGCAACTGATCGGTAATTATTTTTCCGAAGCCCGCCTCTTGCAAATTGCCCATCACTATCAGCAGGCTAGCGATTGGCACCTGCGGCAGCCGAGCGAGGTGGCGTAATGGAATGGGAAGTGGTCATCGGGCTAGAAACACATACGCAATTAAAAACCCAATCAAAAATTTTTAGCGGCGCAAGTACGCATTTTGGCGCGCCTGCAAATACCCAAGCCTGCGCAGTTGATTTGGCGTTACCTGGAGTGCTGCCGGTGTTAAATCGCCAAGCGGTCGAGCATGCAATTCGTTTTGGTCTGGCGATTGGCGCAACCATCGCACCCGTCAGCATTTTTGCCCGCAAAAATTATTTTTATCCCGATTTACCTAAGGGTTATCAAATTAGCCAGTATGAAATTCCTGTCGTGCTGGGCGGACAAGTAGAAATTATTTTTAATGGTGAGAGCAAGTTGATTCAACTCACCCGCGCTCACTTAGAAGAAGACGCAGGAAAATCGGTGCATGAAGATTTTATTGGGCCCCATGGCGAGCCCTCCAGTGGCATCGATTTAAATCGTGCAGGCACGCCTTTACTAGAGATCGTGACTGAACCCGTGATGCGCAGCGCAGAAGAGGCCGTGGCCTATGCTAAGGCCCTGCATAGCCTAGTTGTATGGCTAGATGTCTGTGATGGCAATATGCAAGAGGG
>CAILUH010000186.1 GCA_903837335.1 uncultured beta proteobacterium
GGCGGCAGTGGGAGGCTTATTGATATCGCCAATCAAGCAATATTGGTCTGCCCCATATTTTTCTCTACATGCTTCGGTGCGGTTATAAGATTCGGGCCACGCTAGTTGGCTACGAAACTTTGCTGAAAGCTGCCCTTGTTGACCATCATCTATCCGAGCAGGTAGACCGCCCGATTGGAAAATTGCAAAACCGCTTATACCAACCACTACCATCGCCACCAATAACGCCAGTGTTTTAGCTGCTTGATACTTGCCATATCGAATTGGCTTTTCAACATACTGATATGAAAGCCATGCTAATAAAATTGAGAGCGCAATTGAGCCAATCATCATGGCCTTTGAATTATTAGTCAATATTCTTACAAAGGTTAATAAAGGCCAATGCCAAAGATAAAGCGGGAAACTAATCAGACCAAACCAAACCAATACGCGATTCGATAAAATGTTTCTGCTTACCCAAGATTGTGGTCCCGACAGGATGATTAAGGCAGCACCAAGAACCGGTAAGCCAGCCCACCACCCAGGAAATGTCATTTCTTTTGTCAACAGAGAAATACTGGCAATAATGAATAAAAATCCAAGGCCACTTATTAAATTGGCTTTTTCTCTAGCTCGATCTACTAATGCACTCTGAAATAGCATTACATAGGCTAAGCAAGCGCCTACCAAAAGCTCCCAGAAACGAGTTAAGGGAGAATAAAAAGCAGCTACTGTATCAACCCTAACCTGCCAAATATTTAGCCCAAACGAAATACAAGCTAACACGATGGCTAGCCATAAAAAATGCGCACGAAATTTCCACATAAGCCAAGCAAAGATGGGCCAGAAAATATAAAACTGTTCTTCAATTCCCAGTGACCATAAATGCAGTAGCGGTTTTTTTTCGGCGGCTACATCGAAATATCCGCTTTCACTCCACAGGACTAAGTTTGAAATAAAGCCAGTTCCGGCGCTTATATGCTTGCCAAGTAGCTCATACTCATCGGCAAAATGTACTACCCAACCAAAAAAAATGCAGGCTACTAGTACTAGTAGCAAAGAAGGGAAGATGCGGCGAATACGTCTTTGATAAAACTGATTAAAACTAAAAGAATTGTGTTCAAGATTTTCAAAAATAATCGTAGAAATTAAGAATCCTGAAATGACAAAAAATATATCGACACCCGTAAAACCGCCCATGACTCCAAATACATGAAATCCGATCACTGCTAAAACTGCGATTGCCCGCAAGCCATCAATATCGGGGCGATATTTTGGGTGGATTAAATTTTTTGGTGCCCCTGTCATAGCGAAATAATACAGGCAGACTTAAGCCATTAACTAGCCAGGCAAAGCCTATTGAATGAGTATGAATCTACTCCTAGTCAGTTGTTTTGGCTACTTCTTGAGTAAGCAATTAAGATAGGGGATATGACCGCCTTTTTCCGTTCCTTATTTTTATGCACTGTTTTGCTTTTAACTACTGGTTGTGGCAGTTTGCTTGCCCCTTTTTTTCCTGGCTACACAGCTACAGACAAAAAAAATGCCCAAACACCCTTGAAGCCTTTTACTTTTAGCGATTGGGCCTATTTGGTCGATTCTGCAAGTCTTGAATGGTTTTACGACCCCAGTAGCCTTAAGCAGAATGATGAGGGTGTTATTAGCTTAGAAGTAGTTACCAAAGCTAAGGGTCAGCCTTGGCCCAAAATTGGCATTCCGCCAAATGCCAAGGTAGAGAGTCTAGATGGGATCCCAGTAGGCATTTCTCATCCAGCGAACCCGCCAGAAATTATTGAAGTCATGGTGGAGCCAAAGTTAGAGCCTAAGTTGGTGCCGACCTCAGCTCCTACAGCAGATGCTGGCTTTAGTCCCATAGCAGAAAAGATAACTGATCCGAAGTTAGATGAGAAGCTTGTCAAAAAAGTAGTGCCTATCATTATTTTGCAGCCTGCTCTTATTGAAATTGACTGCGCTCTGAATGTCTTTAAAGCCCAAATTTCCGAAGTCTATGCTCCTTCTATCCCCTTTGTGCCACTTATTCCTGGGGAAAAACCAGCGCCTCCGCCAAAAACTCCTGCTATCTCAAGCCTAAATGATCTTGGTGTCAGCCAAGGCGAATGGAAAGACATTAAAGGAAATACTGCGATGCATTGGGTTAAGGTTAGGCTGTGTGGCCGCACCATTTTTGGCAACCCTGTGCGTTACTATTTCTTATACCAAGACCCGCCAATAATTAAGCCCCCATTACCGGTAGTTAAGCCAATTCCTGGAAAAGTTCCTACGCCTATCAAGCCTGAGCCTTTACCACCTCCACCCGTGGTATTCGATATTCTCTATAAACAACTTGTTATTGATCCAAAAAATGGCAATAAAGAGATGCGCTTAATTTCTTACAAGTTAGATAAATTATTAAGCGATGAAATTCTCTGGTCTTATCGTGTCGATTGCCAAAATAAGAAATATCAACTAAATAAGGCGGGTGATAAAGTGAGTAACGAATGGCAAAATATTGGTACTCCAATCTCTTTTTCAGGTGTTGCATTTAATCGTGCATGTGGTAATCATGGGGACTATATGAATAC
>CAILUH010000187.1 GCA_903837335.1 uncultured beta proteobacterium
GTCTGCTTTAAAGCCTCACTTAAGAGCTGAATTAATTGGTTCTTTTGGGTTATCAACATAGATTAATGAGTTTATCAGGCGCTGGTGGTAAGCTCGACAGATGATTTACCATTTTCATTCTAAAGCCGGTCCTGAGGTGATCATGTTAAGTGATCTCAGTGAACGAATTTTTACCATCTTGGGAAAGCCGCTAGCACAACGCGGCATTCTTACTGCTACCGAACTACCGAATTTAATTTTGCTGCTTGAAGGCGCCATTATTCAAGACCAACAACGCCGTCAATCGCAATCTCAGCCTCAACTAGAGTCACTGGAGGCTAGCAGTGCTAGTCGAACGGCGCCAAAGGGTGATCCACTTGGAAGGCGGGCCTTTCCATTTTTGGAACTCATGAAACAGGCGGCGACAGCAGCTGAACCGATTGTGTGGGACATCTAAAAAATTACCGCTCGACTAGTTCAACGTGCCGCTAATCGAATTGACTTGCTAAGGAGCGTTGCACCACTTCAATCGTTTCATTGCGTCTTTTCGCCAAATCGACTAATTGGTCTTGCCCCACTTTGCCTACATTGAAATAGCGGGCATCGGGATGCCCTAAATAAAAGCCGCTGACGCTCGAAGCTGGATCCATCGCGAATGAGGATGTTAAGGTCATGCCAATATCTTCTGAGCCCAGCACGCGCAATAAATCTAACTTAACTTCGTGGGCAGGACAAGCAGGGTAACCCGGTGCAGGACGAATACCTTGGTACTGCTCAGCAATCATTTGCTCATTACTTAGTTGTTCGGCCGTCGCGTAACCCCATAAATCCGTCCGTGCGCGCCAATGCATTAATTCCGCGAATGCCTCGGCCAAACGATCAGCTAGAGCCTTGAGCATAATCGCGCTGTAATCATCATGTTGCGCTTGAAATTGGGCCACTTTTTTCTCGACTCCGTGGCCTGTAGTCACCGCAAAACAACCCACATAATCAGCAATGCCGGTGGCATGAGGCGCGACGTAGTCCGCTAAGCTGCGATTCGGGCGCCGTTGACCATCGACTACGGGGCGTTCGCTCTGTTGCCGCAAGTTATGCCAAACAAATAACGGATGATTGCGCACTTCATCAGTATATAAAACAATATCGTCGCCTACCGTGTTGGCGGGATAAAAAGCCATTACGCCATCTGCCTGCAACCATTGGCCTTTAATTAATTTTTCCAACATTGCCTGCGCATCTGCAAATACTTTGCGCGCCTCTACGCCAACAACTTCATCGTCCAATACTGCTGGAAACTTGCCTGCCAAATCCCAAGTTTGAAAAAAGGGGGTCCAGTCAATAAAGGGGGCTATCTCAGCAAGTGAGTAATTTTTAAAGAGCCGCCTACCAATAAATTTGGGTTTGTGTGGCACCCAATTTTGCCAATCAATCTGCTCCCGATTATTGCGTGCTGCCTCTAAAGAGATTAAAGGTGTTTTGCGTTTATTCGCGTGCTGCTCACGAATGCGCACGTAGTCTTCCTGCAAGTCTGTAATGAATTTTTTTGCGCCATCATCGGAAAGTAAACTTGATGCTACCGAAACTGAGCGTGAGGCATCGGGCACATAAACCACTGGGCCATCATAATGCGGTGCAATTTTGACGGCAGTATGCACCCGCGAAGTGGTGGCGCCGCCAATCATTAATGGCAATAAACGGTCGCGAAAATAGGTATCGCGTTGCATTTCTTGGGCGACGTAAGTCATCTCTTCGAGTGACGGTGTAATCAAACCTGAAAGCCCCACAATATCGGCCTGCTCTTCTTTGGCCTTCTTTAAAATTTCGGCGCAAGGCACCATCACGCCCATATTGATTACATCAAAGTTATTACATTGCAGAACTACAGTAACAATATTTTTACCAATATCATGCACATCGCCTTTGACGGTCGCCATGACAATTTTGCCTTTGGCCTTGGCCTCGCCCCCACCGGCAATATGTAAGCGTTTTTCTTCTTCGATATAGGGAATTAAAACTGCTACTGCCTGCTTCATAACGCGCGCGCTTTTAACTACTTGCGGTAAAAACATTTTTCCTGCGCCAAATAAATCACCAACGACATTCATGCCATCCATTAGAGGGCCTTCAATGACCTCGATGGGTCTGCCGCCAGAACCCATAATTTCAGCGCGCAGCGTTTCGGTATCTTCCACAATAAACGTGGTGATACCGTGTACTAACGCATGCGTTAAACGTTCGCGTACTGGCGCCTCTCGCCAAACTAAATTCTCTACTTGCTTACTGGCATCGCCTTTAAATGTTGCAGCAATCGCTAACAAACGTTCAGTAGGGGTTTGGCCGTCTTTTTCCTTAAAGCGGTTAAGTACGACATCTTCAACGCGTTCGAGCAATTCGGGATCAAGATCGGCATAAACTCCTAGTTGCCCGGCATTGACAATCGCCATGTCCATGCCCGCTTGAATGGCGTGATAGAGAAATACGGTATGGATGGCTTCGCGAACGCGATCATTGCCGCGGAAAGAAAAACTGACATTAGAAACTCCGCCACTGACTTTTGCGCCGGGTAAATTGGCTTTTATCCAGCGAGTAGCGTTAATAAAATCAACCGCATAATTGTCATGCTCTTCGATGCCGGTGGCGATCGCAAAAATATTGGGATCAAAAATAATATCTTCTGCTGGAAAACCCATTTCAACGACCAACAAGTCGTAGCAACGTTGGCAAATTTCAGTTTTACGTTTAAAAGTGTCTGCCTGCCCTTGTTCATCAAAAGCCATCACTACAGTAGCAGCGCCATAACGTTTAACTAAACGGGCTTGCTTACGAAATGCATCTTCGCCTTCTTTCAGTGAAATTGAATTAACGATAGACTTCCCTTGTACGCACTTGAGGCCCGCTTCAATGACCGTCCATTTAGACGAATCGAGCATGATCGGTACTCTAGCAATATCGGGTTCTGAGGCAATTAAATTCAAAAAGCGTGTCATTGCCGCCTCTGAATCCAACATCGCCTCATCCATGTTGATATCAATGATCTGCGCACCATTTTCAACTTGTTGACGGGCGACCGCTAAGGCCTCATCAAATTGATTATTCAAAATCATGCGCGCGAAGGCTTTTGAACCAGTCACATTGGTGCGCTCACCGATATTTACGAAACCTACTGCGGGGGTGATATTGCAAGGCTCTAGGCCAGCCAGCCGCATCGCCTTAAAGTCACTCATGCCAACACCTCAGCAGCATTTTCACGATAAAAGGCCCTCGGCTTGCGCCGCGCTACCGCTGTTGCAATCGCCCGAATATGCTCTGGTGTAGTGCCGCAACACCCACCGACCAAATTGACTAAACCATCGGCTGCAAAGCCATCAATTAATGCGGAAGTAATTTCGGGAGTTTCATCAAAACCCGTGTCGCTCATCGGATTAGGTAAGCCGGCATTCGGGTAGCAGGAGATCGCCGTATCGCAAACCCGCGCTAATTCAGCAATATAGGGGCGCATTAAAGCTGCTCCTAAGGCACAATTAAGGCCGAAAGTAAGGGGCTTGATATGGCGCAAACTATTCCAAAATGCCTCGACAGTCTGGCCCGATAAAATACGTCCCGATGCATCGGTGACGGTACCTGAAATCATGACTGGTAAAAGCTCGCCAGTCTCTTCAAAAAATTCATCGAGGGCAAATAATGCCGCCTTCGCATTTAAGGTATCAAAAATAGTTTCGACTAAAAATAAATCGACACCACCCGCAAACAAACCTTCAATTTGTTCACGATAGGCTTTACGTAAAATATCAAAGGTCACATTACGCGCGCCTGGGTCATTCACTTCGGGAGAAATACTGGCGGTTTTGGGGGTTGGCCCAATTGCACCCGCCGCAAAGCGTGGCTTGTCTGGCGTGCTATAGGCTAAACAAGCCTCATGGGCAATGCGAGCCGCTTGTTCATTCATTTCGCGGGCTAACTCGGGCATACGGTAATCGTCTTGCGCTACTGAGGTTGCTCCAAAGGTATTCGTTTCAATAATATCGGCCCCAGCAGCTAAATATTGATCATGAATATCACGAATGATTTGGGGCTGCGTTAATACGAGTAACTCGTTATTCCCTTTGACATCACTAGCATGCTGCGCAAAGCGCTCACTTGCTGGCAAACCGCGGTAATCAGCTTCAGAAAGCTTACGCTGCTGAATCATTGTGCCCATCGCGCCATCTAAAATTAAAATTCGCTCTTGCAAGAGCTGGGGCAGCAGAGCCCCACGCGTATATCTTGCCGAACCTGACAAGGGGGGCACTTTTACAGCGGGCACGACTAAACCATTTGATTGCATTGTGGCGTTAAGAGGATTAATCTTTAGAATCCCGTATTTTATCGGTATTACTTGTCTTTAGCCAAAATGGAGAATTTATGTTTGGAACCATCCCAGAATTTAATCAAAGCCTAGAGATGTTGAAA
>CAILUH010000188.1 GCA_903837335.1 uncultured beta proteobacterium
GAATAACATCACAATGGGATCCATCGTTAAGGCGCGGGCAATGGCTACGCGCTGCTGCTGCCCACCCGATAGCTGGCCTGGAAACTTGTCTTTTTGCTCCATTAGGCCAACGCGCTCAAGATATTTCAAGCCATGCGCTTTAGCTTCAGCCGCAGAACGGCCTAAGACTTTTATTTGCGCCAAAGTGAGGTTTTCAGTCACATTTAAATGTGGAAATAATTCAAAATTCTGAAATACCATGCCCACCTTGGAGCGAAGTTGGGGCAGATTAGCCTTAGGATCATGCAAGGAAATCCCATTCACCGTGATTTCACCAGCTTGAAATGGCTCAAGTGCATTAATGGTTTTAATTAAAGTCGACTTTCCTGACCCCGATGGCCCGCAGATCACCACTACCTCACCCTTTTGAATTGAAGTAGTGCAATCGGTTAAGACCTGAAAATTGCCGTACCACTTTGAAACATTTTTAAAATCAATCATTAAAGCTTCTCTATTTCTATGGGTTAATTTTGCTCAGTTAATTTTACTGGCTTCACTTTTGCTAATTTATTTAATAATAGCGACCTTACTTTGAACCCAGCGTGCAAACTTAGACAGTGAAAAACAAATCAAGAAATACGTTACTGCAGCTAATAAATACGCCTCAATTGGCCGGCCAAAATTTTTGCCGACAATATCAAAGCCTTTTAATAAATCATAAGCCCCAATGGCATATACCAAAGATGTATCTTGAAAGAGCACAATCGTTTGAGTCATAAAAATCGGAATCATATTTCGAAACGCTTGTGGCAAAACGATGAGGCTCATGGTTTGTGAATAGTTCATCCCCAACGCCTCTGCAGCAAAGGTTTGACCTGTGCCAACCGATTTAATACCGGCCCGTACAATCTCGCAAAAGAATGCTGCCTCAAAAGCAATAAAGGTAATCGTTGCGGATAAATCAGCACCAATAGGCGTGCCGATTAAAATTGGAATTAAGAGGTAAAACCATAAGATCACCATCACTAGTGGAATAGAGCGCATGGTGTTGACATATATCGTTGCTACATAAACTAATACGGGCTTACCACTTAAGCGCATCAAGGCTAATACCGTGCCAAATAAAATTCCACCAATCGTCGCCACGATGGTGAGTTGCACGCTAAAAAGTAGGCCCTTCAAAATATAGCTAGTAAACAGGTCCCAATTGTAAATGCTGAGGTCTAAATTAAGCATAGTGCTCGCATATTTTTATTAAGATCTTTAATGGCTCGTGAGCAAATTACTTCGTGCGCCTGGAATGGCAACGCGTTTTTCGATTAAGGTCATCACCCGGTTGACACCGAAAGCTGAAAAGGCATATAGCAAAGTCACCGCCAAATAAATTTCAACGCCACGGGAAGTTTCTTCTTGCGCCTGCATCGCAAACAAGGTGAGCTCTGGTACCGATACTGCAAATGCCACTGAGGTATTTTTGATTAAATTCATACACTCTGAGGTGAGCGGTGGAATGATAATACGAAAGGCAGTTGGTAAAATGACATACCGATAACTTTGGTAAGTGCTTAAACCTAAGGCTAAGGCAGCCATTCGCTGACCTGAAGATATTGACTGGATACCCGCGCGCACTTGCTCTGCCATGCGTGCTGAACTATAAAACCCTAAAGCAAAACAGACTAGCCAATAGGCTGGCAAGCCCTTCATGACAGGAAAAATATTAGGTACGACGTGATACCAAACAAAAACTTGAACCAAGACGGGGATATTGCGAAATACCTCTACCCATACGGTCGCAAAACCCACCAACCATCTACTGCCCTTCACATTGGCGGGAATCGTTCTGAGGGTACCCATGATCGTGCCCAACACCAGTGCAATACATAAGCTGAGCACCGCTACTAATAAAGTCCAGCCCCAAGCTTTAAGTAACCAATCTAGATACGTTGGATCAGCATCTTTACCAAACTGAAAAATAGAAGAGAGGCAGTTTGCAGATGCCTCTCCCGTGATTGTGTCTTTACAAAAGACACCCCAATCCATTGCCACTTTTACACTACCAAATCTTCAAAGAGAAAATGCTTATTTCTTTTGATAGGCTTCAGCAGGTTTGTCATTCGGATTAGCCCAAGCCTGTTTGGTGCTTTCAGATAAAGCTAAACCGACCATGGCGTTTTTAGGTGGAATAGGCTGCAAGAACCATTTATCCCAAAGTCTAGTTAACGATCCATCAGCCATCATCTTTTTGATGCTGTCGTCAACGGCCTTCTTAAAATCGGGATCATCTTTACGCATCATAATTGCAATTGGCTCAACCGCAATCACTTCGCCCACTATTTTGTAGTCTTTTGGATTTTTTGCATTAGCAATATTCCCCGCGAGAATCGAACCATCCATCACAAATGCATCGGCACGGCCAGACTCAAGCAATAAGAAACTGTCAGCGTGGTCCTTACCAAAGACTTCATCAAAATTAACGCCTGTCGCTTTTTCGTGCTTACGGAGTAACTGCACCGAAGTTGTACCCGTAGTGGTGGCAACTCTCTTGCCATTGAGTTGATTCAACGACGTAATTCCTGAGTTGGCTTTAACCGCAATCCGAATTTCCTCAACATAGGTTGTAACCGCAAAAGCGACGTCTTTTTGACGGGCGGCATTGTTGGTAGTCGAGCCACACTCAATATCAACCGTGCCGTTTTGCACTAAGGGAATACGATTTTGCGAGGTCACTGGTAAATATTTAATTTCTAAAACCTTAATACCTAATTGATTTTTGATTTCGGTTAATACGCGCTGACAAATTTCAACGTGATAACCGGCAAATCTGCCGTCACCAATCGTATAGGACAGGGCACCAGAAGATTCTCTTACGCCCATCGTGGCAGAGCTAGTCGATTTAATCTTATCCAAAGTGCCTGCTGCCATCGCTCCCGAAGTGACCAACATACCGCTGACTGCGCAAGCGGAAATTAGCGCAGCGGAAAGTGTGGTCTTAATAAAGTGTGAAGGTTTTTTCATGACGGGTCTTATCTTGTAAGGTTAATCGGTAGTGGATTTCAATTGCAAATTTCAGAACCTCTATTTTTAGCAGACTTTAGGGGTTTTATCTAGCCCTTAGCGGCCAATTAGGCCTATCTTCGGGAATACCCTCCCCCTCATATTGCCACTGCGGTTTAGGCTAAATCCCCGCTGCAATTGGAGTCAACTGGGCTACTTCATGAGTTGCTGCAATTGCAGCCGTACCGCTTCAAC
>CAILUH010000189.1 GCA_903837335.1 uncultured beta proteobacterium
GCCAGAACTTCCCAGCCAGTTTTTAGTACATATTGCGCTAAGGCAATTTGTACCAATTCAGCCAGAGGCCATATGCCATAAAAAGCTAGCAAATAAAAGAGCGATGAATCGATTAATTCGCCGACTGCAGTTGAGCCAATTGCCCGCAGCCATAAAAAACGTCCGTCCGTGGCAATTTTTAATTTTGCCAATACAAACGCATTAGCAAAACTACCGCACCAAAACGCACAAATGGATGCCAATGCAATGCGCCATGAATTACCAAAAACAGTTTCAAGGCCTTGCTGATAATTTGCCATATACGAGCCAGGGGCAATGGGCAAGGCGATCACGACTTGCGCCATCATTGCAGCAAAAATTAAAGCGGCAAAACCCGCCCAAACTGCACGCCGATCATAGGCATAGCCGTATACCTCGGTCATGATGTCGCCAAAAAAATAAGCAATTGGAAAAAAGAGCACCCCGGCACCAAAAATAACCGGGCCAAAATAGGGTAAATCGATCGTCCCCGCCTTCCCTGCACCAATAAAATTAGAGCAAAGCAGCACAACCACAAAGGCCACTAGAATTAAATCGTAGTAGCGATAATGGCGGCGCGGCGGCGGGTTTTTTTCCATAGCGGAGTGCGCTAGATCGTAAAGTAATTAATTGAATAGAATAGTGCTAATTGGCTGGTTTTGCCCAGCCCTATTTCTAAGCCTAAAAAGTGAGTAAATAATATGAGTAAAACCCCTTTTAATTGGGCTGACCCCCTGCTGCTAGACCAGCAACTCACGACCGAAGAGCGGATGGTGCGTGAAGCCGCCTTTGAATATGCTCAAGGGCGCTTAGCCCCTCGTATTCAGGCCGACTTTCGCGATGAGAAAGCTGATGTTGGTATTTTTCGAGAAATGGGCGAATTGGGTTTACTTGGCATCACCATTCCTGAAGAATTCGGCGGCGCTAATTTAAATTATGTTTCCTATGGGCTTATCGCCAGAGAAATCGAGCGGGTTGACTCGGGTTACCGGTCGATGATGAGCGTGCAATCCTCTTTGGTCATGGTCCCCATCAATGAATTTGGCAGCTTAGAACAAAAACAAAAATATTTACCCAAATTAGCTACAGGCGAACTCATTGGCTGTTTTGGTCTTACTGAGCCTAATTTTGGTTCTGATGCTGGCGGGATGATTACGCGGGCCCATAGCGTTCCGGGTGGCTTTGAGTTATCAGGAGCCAAAATGTGGATTTCGAATTCACCCATTGCCGATGTCTTTGTTGTCTGGGCTAAAAATGATGCTGGTGAGATTCGTGGCTTTATTCTGGAAAAAGGCATGCCGGGTTTAAGCACACCAAAAATTACAGGCAAGATGGGTTTACGCGCTTCAATTACGGGTGAAATCGTAATGGAAAAAGTGTTTGTCCCTAGCGAAAATGAATTACCGCACGTTACTGGTTTAAAAGGTCCATTCACCTGCTTAAACTCAGCGCGTTATGGTATTGCTTGGGGCGCCCTGGGAGCAGCGGAATTTTGTTGGCATGCAGCCCGGCAATATACGCTTGACCGCGAGCAATTTGGTCGCCCCTTGGCTGCCAACCAGCTCATTCAAAAAAAGCTCGCCGATATGCAAACGGAAATTTGTCTCGGTCTACAAGGCTGCTTACGC
>CAILUH010000190.1 GCA_903837335.1 uncultured beta proteobacterium
GCCGCTAAAAAATATGCCAATTTACATCAGGGCGCTACTAATAAAATAGTCAATGCCATCGATGCGCAATTAAAGCTTAAGTCGACAAATTCATCTTATTAAGCTAATTGCAGGGCTAAAGTAATTCCAGGCTAAAGCAGACTCGACTTAAACCTTGGCACCATAGTTAGGATCATCTTTACTCGTTTCATCAGGCTTGCGTTCGCCCTTTACTAAGTCTTCGCGCTTAACCCCAAGCCACATGGCCAGAGCGGCCGCGACAAATACCGAAGAATAAATCCCGAACAAAATACCAATGGTGAGTGCGAGTGCAAAATAAAACAGGCTCGGACCACCCAATAAAAGCATCGCTAAAACCATCATCTCCGTACTACCATGGGTAATGATGGTTCGACTCATGGTGCTAGTGATGGCGTTATCAATAATTTCACGGGTATTCATTTTGCGATATTTACGGAAATTTTCACGGATACGGTCAAAGATCACGACCGATTCATTGACTGAATATCCCAATACAGCCAAAACTGCTGCTAATACTGACAGCGAAAACTCCCACTGGAAAAACGCAAAGAAGCCCAAAATAATAATAATGTCATGCAAGTTTGCAATGATGCCGGCAACCGCAAATTTCCATTCAAAGCGAAAAGATAAATAAATCACAATACCGATCACTACAAAAATTAAGGCTTTTAGACCATCTAGCGCAAGCTCACGGCCCACTTGAGGACCAACGTATTCAACCCGTTGTAATTTAGCGCCAGTGGTATTGCTTTGCAGTGCCTCCATGACAGCATTACTTTGGATGGCAGAGGAGACAACCTTACCAGTAGCATCTTTTTGCAGGGGGAGGCGAATTAAGACATCGCGTGAACTACCGAAATTTTGAATTTGGGTATCGGTGTAGCCTAGTTTAAAAATATCATTACGAATGGTATCGATGGGCGCAGTTTGGGGGTAGCTAATTTCCATTACAGTGCCACCCGTAAACTCGACTGAGAGATGTAGGCCTCTTTGCCAAAGAAAAAAAACTGCTGCTAAAAACATCACTAAGGAAATGATATTTAGCGCCAAGGCATGGCGCATAAATGGAATGTCTTTACGGATGCGAAAAAATTCCATGACCTATTTCTCCTGGGGGCGCCAAACTTGGCCAATCGCCAGTTTTTGCAATTTCTTTTCGCGGCCGTACCAGAGATTCACTAAACCCCGCGAGAAGAAAACCGCAGAAAACATGGAAGTCAGAATGCCTAAACAATGGACGATTGCGAAGCCTTTGATTGGCCCAGAGCCAAAAGCCAATAGTGCAAGACCAGCAATTAAGGTAGTCACGTTCGAGTCAAGAATAGTACCCCAGGCCTTATTAAAGCCAGATGCAATGGCAGTGCTAGGCGGTGTACCCTGACGTAATTCTTCACGAATACGTTCATTAATTAAGACGTTCGAGTCAATCGCCATACCCAGTGCCAGGGCCATAGCGGCAATACCAGGCAAAGTAAGGGTGGCTTGCAGCATTGAAAGAACGGCAATGAGCAAAAATAAATTAACCCCGAGAGCGATAACCGAGAATAGGCCAAACAGCAAATAGTAGACCATCATGAAAACGGCGATTGCCGCAAAACCAACGAGCAGAGATTGAAAACCTTTTTCAATATTCTCTGCACCTAAGCTTGGGCCAATAGTGCGTTCTTCGATAATTTCCATTGGCGCAGCAAGCGAACCCGCCCGTAATAGCAGAGCTAAATCATTAGCGCTCTCGGTAGTTGATTGGCCGGTAATTTGAAATTTTGAACCAAATTCGCTTTGAATGGTGGCAATTGTGAGTACTTCGCCTTTACCCTTTTCAAATAAAATCATCCCCATGGGTTTGCCAATGTTATCGCGCGTAACTTCCTGCATGACACGTCCGCCGGCTGCATCAAGCGAAATATTCACTGCCGGACGTTGATTTTGATCAAAGCCTGCGCTGGCATCAGTAATGCTTTCACCGCTAAAAATAACCGATTTTTTAAATACCCCTAAACGATTTTCGCCAAAACGAAACACATCCATTCCTGCTGGTGGGGTTTGGCCAACTGAAATAATTGAGACGCTGGGATCAGCGAGACGTGATTCAAGGGTTGCAGTACGACCAATAATGTCTTTGGCCCGTGCGGTATCTTGTACACCAGGTAGTTGCACCACAATGCGATCGGCCCCCTGTTGTTGAATGACAGGCTCTTTTACGGCTAATTCGTTGACCCGTTTATTAAGAGTAATAATATTTTGTTTAACCGCGTTGTCTTGCACTGCACTAAGGGCGGCGGGTTTAAAACGCCCAGTTAATTTGCTATCGGTTGCGGTTTTCTCTAACTGCCAATCGAGCTCACTTTGGCTGACATTCAAAAGGGTACGCGCTGCATCTGCTTCGGTCTCGCTGGCAAAATGAATAGCAATGCTGTCGACATTACGATCAAGGCCTAGCTGACGAATATTTTTGTCGCGTAATTGGCTGCGAATGTCGTTGGCTAAGGCGACTATTTTTTTCTGTATAGCGCCTTGCATATCGACTTGTAGTAAAAAATAAACTCCACCCCTTAAGTCAAGACCCAGTGGCATAGGTAAAGCATTCAGCGCATTAAGCCAATGCGGTGTATTTGAAAGTAAATTGAGCGCCACAGTAAAGCTGGGATCATTGGCATCAGGATTCAGTTTTTGCTGGATTAAATCTCGTGCCTGTAATTGAACATCGGTATTTGCAAAGCGGACTTTGACAGAGCCAACATTGCCAGTACGCTCAAAAAATAGACCCGTATTAGCTAAATTGCCACTGGCTAAAATTTTCTCAACCCGAGCTTGGGTTTCAAGATCAACCTTAAGTGTTGGTTTAGCCGCTGAGATTTGTACGGCTGGAGCCTCGCCAAAAAAATTTGGTAATGAGTAGAGTGCGCCAATACATAGCACTACTACTATGACGAGGTACTTCCAGAGCGGATAACGATTCATCTAAATGGTTAAATTAAACGGATTTCAAAGTACCTTTAGGCAAAACGGTAGTAACCGCACCTTTTTGCATTTGGACTTCATTACCAGCATTTAATTCTACTGATATGTATTGATCTTTAACGGCAGTAACTTTGCCCAGCAGGCCACCTGCAGTCACGACTTCATCGCCAACCGCCAGTGCCTCTAACATGGCACGAGTTTCTTTTTGGCGCTTCATTTGGGGGCGAATCATGACAAAGTAGAGCACCGCAAACATTAAGATGAGAGGCAAAAAGCTCATTAAGCCGCCGCCTTCAGTGCCAAAGCCAGGTATTTGCGCATACGCGTTGCTGATAAACATAGTAAAACCTCCATTTGGATTGAATAGCCGCAATTCTAAACTGTGCGGGGATGAAGCCCATTAATCTTGGCCAGGCTCAACTCCACGCTGACGTTGACTGCGGAATTCGTCACGATAAGCGCTAAAGCGATCTTGCGCTAGGGCGGTGCGGATTTCCCCCATGAATTGTAGGTAATAAGCAAGGTTATGAATGGTATTGAGCTGGGCCCCGAGAATTTCATTCGCCTTTTGTAGGTGGTTTAAGTATGAGCGGGTAAAGTTTTGGCAGGTATAGCAACTGCAGGTAGGGTCAACCGGTCGTTCATCATCTTTATATCCTGCGTTACGCAGTTTGAGATCGCCAAAGCGGGTGAAGAGCCAACCATTACGAGCATTACGCGTTGGCATGACACAATCAAACATGTCAATCCCCAGCGTTACGCCAAGCATTAAGTCTTCAGGCGTACCAACACCCATGAGGTAGTGCGGTAATTGTTTTGGTAATTGGGGCGCGGTGTGCGTCAGAATCCGTTCAAACTCAGACTTTGGTTCGCCAACTGAAAGACCACCAATCGCAATACCATCAAAGCCTTGCTCGCTGACCGCGGCGAGCGAGAGATCGCGTAAGCCTTCAAACATACCGCCTTGCACAATACCAAAAAGACCATTACCGGTATTTAGCGCACGAAACCGGGTGAGCGAACGTTCGCCCCAGCGCAAAGAAAGTTCTAGTGATTCACGCACTGTTTTCTCTGGCGTTGCTTTGCCTTGATTTTCATAAGGAGTGCACTCATCAAACTGCATGGCAATATCACTATTGAGCACCGCTTGAATCTCCATTGACACTTCGGGCGACATAAATAATTTGTCACCATTAATAGGCGAAGAAAAAGTCACGCCTGCTTCAGATATTTTTCTCAGAGCCCCTAGGCTAAATACTTGAAATCCACCCGAATCAGTCAAAATCGGTTTATTCCAGCCCATGAAGCGGTGCAGACCACCATGGCGTGCAATGACCTCAAGTCCAGGACGCAGCCAAAGATGAAAGGTATTGCCGAGCACAATTTGGGCTTTAACCTCAGTCAAGTCTCGCGGGGTCATAGCCTTGACCGTGCCATAGGTACCTACTGGCATAAAAATCGGCGTTTCAACACTGCCATGGGGTAGATCAAGCTGACCTAAACGCGCGTGGCTTTGTGAATCTTCGGCTAAGACAGAGAATTGCATTGGCGACATGATGGTTAATTGAGTCAAATATTAGAGCGGTGGGTTGGCTTGCCGGTGAAGCAGCATAGCATCACCATAACTAAAAAACCGGTAGCGCTGCGCAATGGCATGTTGGTATGCTGCCTGAATCGGCTGCATCCCAGTAAATGCACTGACCAGCATGAGTAACGTGGATTTCGGAAGATGAAAGTTCGTGATCAACGTATCAACCATCCTAAAGGTAAATCCGGGAGTAATAAAGAGTTTGGTTTCTCCGCTGCTAGCGCCACTAAGCGCATAACTTTCTAAGGCCCGTAAAGTGGTTGTACCTACTGCGATGACTCGCTTTCCCTGAAGCTGTGTATGCTTAATTTGGATAATGATTTCAGGTGGAATGGAATAATATTCTGCGTGCATGATATGTTGCGCTAAATTTTCCTGTCTCACCGGTGTAAAAGTACCTGCACCGACATGGAGTGTGAGTGTATTAATTTGTACCCCTTTATCCCGGCATTGTTCTAGAAGCGCTTCATCAAAATGCAAACCTGCCGTAGGGGCAGCGACGGCGCCTGGATTTTTTGCAACCACAGTCTGATAGCGCTCAACATCTACTTCATCCGGTCGATGAGTGATGTAGGGAGGTAAAGGGGGTTCGCCAAATTGCGGAAGTAAATGGAAAACATCTGCGGGAAATTGAATTTCATAAAAGGGCGCAGCGTGTGCGCTCACGACTACTTCAATTGCATGAGATTCTGACCCATCCATGAGGGGGTGCAAAATTAACCGTGCGCCAATTTGCGGATTTTTTGAAGCCCGAATCTGTACTAGTGCGGTATTTTCACCAGTGATGCGCTCGATTAGTAGTTCAATTTTGCCCCCACTA
>CAILUH010000191.1 GCA_903837335.1 uncultured beta proteobacterium
ATCGCAAAACGGGTTTGTCGCCAAGTCAATATACCGAAGTTATTGTCGACCCAATTTATCTGAATCAAACCGAATATTCCGGTGCAATTACGCCGCAAATTGTGGCCGAAACCAAGACGATTTTAGATCAAACCATTCGTGCGGCTATTGTAAATAAAGGCTTAAAAATTGTTACCCAACCAGGCCCTAAAGTGGTGCGGGTTTCCCTGGCCATTACTGGAGCAGAGGTAACGAATGACAATTTAAAAATCTGGAATTTCACGCCGATTGGCTTAGCTACAAACGCGGCTGCTTATGCTGGAGGCATGAATTCAAAAACGCCAGCTTTAGTGGTTGAAAATAAAATTACTGACAGCCAATCAAAAGATTTTATTGGCGGCGGTGTTGTTACCGTTCAAGGCGAATCATTCCGTTTGGAATCTAGTTCGGTAAAAGCGTTTCAAGATATGGCCAAACGCATTGTGACTTTAGCTTTAGAAGCCCCAGGTAAGTAAGCTGCGCTTTTAAGCTCGGCTTATTTAATACTGCAGACGTATTCCATCGTTTTCAATTTGGATTTGTTTGGGAGCATTGCCAAGCAGGGGCGAACTATTTTCAAAGCGATAAATGATTTGTTGCTCCAGTAGGGCTGGCACTATTTTTTTGAGTAAGGCGCTTATTTGTTGCGAAGCGTCGCTATCGCTATCAACTGTAAATAACTCGAGCTGAGGCTGTGCAAGTCGCACTATGCGATCGCTAGCTTTATATTGCAAGCCAGAATTTAAGGCAATTTTCCCGGCATAGGTTTTCTTTCCCAGGGCTGGTCCGTTAACGACATAATGTGCCTTCAATTCAACCCGCTGTTCATTTGCGAGTAAAGCGATCTCTGGGTCTGTGAAGATTATTTGGGCAATTAGGGCATTTTTGCTGAGTGGAAAAGTGCCCCAAAGAAATAGCTCAAGCCATTGTTTGGTGATAAAAAAATCAGTTTGCGCTAATGTATTTTTGATTAAAGGAAAAAGGCAGAGGGCTAGCATCCATCTGCGTTTATTCATGCCGCTAGCGTTCAGTTTCATGCTTATGGCGTGAGATCGGGCAGATGAAAATCAATACCCGTGCGGTCTTTTAAGTCTTGGTAAGAAATGGGCGGAGTCATGGCGGCGTTATTCGTATTTTCTACCCAGTAAGCCCAGGCTTTTTTACGGCTAGGGTCATAAACTAATTTATAAAGATGACTGGGAATGGTGACTTGGCTAGCGCCAATTCGACCAATATTGCCAGTTGACCCGGTGAACACATATATATCTCCGCTAGCCCGCAGCGCGTAATGTCGGGTTGCCTGCTCAACTTGTTTAGCCCAAATGCCCCGATTATTCTCGCGTGCTTGGGGCATCATGTTGGCGAGAGAAAAAGATTGCGCCATCGCTTGCTCATTGTGCATATCGGCAGCCGGGGCATTATGGCCTCGGTCGTAACCACTATCACGATAGTCAGCAATTAAGGCGCGTTCTTGGCGCGGCAAGCGCGCTTCCTCATAAAAGCGATTACTTCTTTTTTGGCGCTCGCCAATTAAGCGATTACGATTTAGTTTTTCAACTACATAAATGGGTTTTTTATGTTCAGGCGAATAATAGACTGCGAAGCCTTCAAAACAGAGGTCGCGACCCATTTGCGTAGTGGAGGGTAGCTGTTGCGTCGGGAAGTAGTCCAGGCATGCATCGAATAGCGCAAATGCACTATGTGGCAGGGCGATGATGACGATGACAAGAAGGCGGTACAGTATTGACATATTGCGCATTAGTTTAGGACACAATGCGCTGCATGGATTGGAATATGAGTGATATGAACCCTGCAGCCTTAGAAAAGGTGCTGACATTTCGAATGCCTTATGGGAAGCATCAAGGCCGCCTTCTGTCCGAATTACCAGGTAATTATTTGGCCTGGTTTGCCCGTCAAGGCTTTCCTAAGGGCGAATTAGGGCAGTTATTGGAGCTGATGTATACGCTCGATCACAATAACTTACGCAGCCTATTGCGCCCCCTCAAGAAGGGTAATGGTAATCTAGCTGAATTCTAGTAATTGAAGGGAAAAGTAATGCCGGTGAAATACGCAACAATTTTAGTTAGCACCCATGGCAAGGTAGGTTTAATCACCCTCAATCGGCCTCAGGCGCTCAATGCCCTAAGCCCTGAATTAACTCGCGAGTTGGGAGTTGCTTTAGATGATTTTGAAGGCGATGAAACGATTGCCGCAGTTGTCATTACTGGGAGTGAAAAGGCCTTTGCTGCTGGTGCAGATATTAAGGTAATGAAAGATTGGTCTTATATGGA
>CAILUH010000192.1 GCA_903837335.1 uncultured beta proteobacterium
AAATGCGCCTTACGACTTTGTTGACCAGCCTGGCATGCTCAAGCTTAGAACAGTTGCAGGCGATAAAAGTCCGATTGAAGTATCGGCTGAAATTTTGGCCAGGTTACGACAATTAGCAGAAGATTCTGTTGCCGAGCCTATTGTTGGTGCTGTCATTACGGTACCTGCTTATTTTGATGATGCGCAACGCCAAGCGACTAAGGATGCAGCAAAGCTGGCGGGCCTTGAAGTATTGCGATTACTGAATGAGCCTACGGCTGCTGCCATTGCTTATGGTTTAGATAACGCCGCTGAAGGTGTTTATGCAGTCTATGATTTAGGTGGCGGTACTTTTGATATCTCTATTTTGCGGATGAGCAAAGGGGTGTTTGAGGTGTTATCGACTGGCGGAGATACCGCTTTAGGCGGTGATGATTTTGATCAGCGTTTATTTTGTTGGGTTATTGAACAGGCGAAATTACCTCCCTTATCTTTACATGATCAACGGGCACTTTTATTGGCCTGTAAATCAGCTAAAGAACATTTGAGTCATGCCGCGTTAACCCGAGTGCATTTGAATTTAAGTGATGGCACTGTAGTGAATGTTGGAGTAAGCCAAGCGCAATTTTTTGACATGACCCAAAATTTAGTGAGCAAAACTCTAGTTGCGGTGCGCAAAGCATTGCGTGATGCGGGCTTAAAAGCAGATGAAGTCAAAGGTGTGGTCATGGTAGGCGGGTCAACTAGGATGCCTAATGTACAACGTGCAGTGGGTGAGTTATTCGGTACTACGCCATTAAATAATTTAAATCCAGATCAAGTAGTGGCGCTAGGCGCCGCGATGCAGGCCGATTTATTAGCTGGCAATCAAACTAAAAATAATGAGTGGCTATTGCTAGATGTGATTCCCCTCTCATTAGGTATTGAGACCATGGGTGGCTTAGTAGAGAAAATTATTCCTCGCAATACGCCTATTCCGGTTGCCCGTGCTCAGGATTTCACTACCTTTAAAGATGGACAAACTGCTTTATCGTTGCATATCGTGCAGGGTGAGCGTGATTTAGTACAAGATTGCCGCTCCTTAGGTCGCTTTGAATTGCGGGGCATTCCCCCGATGGTAGCGGGCGCAGCACGCATTCGGGTTACTTTTCAAGTTGATGCCGATGGCTTGTTATCGGTGACGGCGGTCGAGCAGGGTTCTGGCGCTCATGCGGCAATTGATATTAAGCCCTCATATGGCCTGACAGACGCTGAAATTACACGGATGTTGCAAGATGGCTTTTCCTCAGCCAAAGTTGATGTTCAAGCCCGCGCTTTACGTGAAGAGCAGGTTAGCGCACAACGTTTATTTGAGGCAATCGATGCGGCGCTCTCTAGTGATGGTGATTTATTGTCACTGGATGAACGTGCCACCCTAGAAGCTGAATTGCAGCTCTTAAAAACAACTGCGAGTAAAGAGCTCGATAGTGATCTTTTGCGTAAAGCGATTGATCGAGCAGCAAAGGCAAGTGATGACTTTGCAGAAAAGCGCATGAATGCGAGTATTCAGAAAGCCCTTAAAGGTAAAAATGTTGCAGAAATTTAAAAGGTTGGTATGACGCAAATTGTGGTTTTACCGCATAGTGAATATTGCCCTGCTGGCACGGTAATCGAAACTGTTCCAGGCACGAGTATTTGTGAAGCACTATTAGAAAATGGCGTGGAAATTGAGCATGCTTGCGATATGGTGTGCGCTTGCACAACTTGTCATGTAATAGTGCGCGAAGGGCTTGATAGCTTAAATCCTCCGGATGACAATGAAGACGATATGCTCGATCGGGCTTGGGGCTTAACTAGTCAATCGCGCTTATCTTGTCAGGCTATTGTGGCGCAAAAAGATTTAGTGATTGAAATTCCCAAATACTCGATTAATCACGCCAAAGAAAACCACTAATTTTTTTTAGCTTTTTGGGCTTCTGCCGGTCGATTCACGAATAACTAAGTTAACCGGCGTTTTAATTTCATGCGGTAGGGCATTATCGCCATTAATTTGTGCAACTAAGTGCTTTGCCGCTTCTCGCCACATTGAATTTGCGTTCACATGCATACTCGTTAGGCTGGGCATGAGGTGACGGGAAAGCTCGAGATCATCAAAGCCCATGATAGATAATTTTTTTGGCACAGCGATGCCTTGTTTACTTGCCTCCAATAAGGCGCCGAGGGCTAAGACGTCGTTACCACAAATAATGGCGGTCAACTTGGGCTCGGTCTGTAGTAATTGCTTTAATGCATCGCGGGCCGCTTCAATGGTGTATGGACACTCAATAATTAAGTTCGTGGCTAGACCAATATTATTTTTCTTTAAAAGACTTATGCTCCCTTTTACGCGATCACGGGCACGATCATTATTTGCGGTAATACCCGCTATCATGCCAAATTTAGTATGTCCCAAATCCAATAAATGTTGCACACCAAGTTGAATCGCTTGCTGATTATCAAAGCCAGAACAAAAGCCTGAAATGGGCGCCTTTAAAGCGCCGATATGAATATAGGGTACCCCCCGATTTTGTAAGAGCTGCAATGTTTCAAGCTGTTGACTAATACCAAAGACGGCAATACCTTCAACGCCGCGCACTAATAAATTATTAATTTGGTTGGCTTCAATATTCGGGTCGTAGTTGCTGCTCGCTACGAGTAACTGGTAGTGTGACTCGAGCAATTGATCTTGAAAGGCAGCTAATCCTTGGGCAAAAATTGCATTATCTAAAGTGGGTACGATCATGCCAATCGTGCCTGATCGCCGTAACATTAAAGAACGGGCGCTCGCATTGGGTATGTAGCCTAGTTTTTTAATTGTTTTATCGATTCGTTCTCGCACGGCTGGGCGCACAGCCTCGGGCTGATTTAAGGCGCGCGAAATTGTGGCTGTCGAGACACCTGCAGCCTTAGCCACATGGTTAATGGTGATCGATTTAGCCAGTTTTTTCATGCCAGATAGGCGCTAATTGAAAGTACAACTGCAGTTGGTATTAGGGAAAATACTAAGTAACTTTATAAAGACTACGCCTAATTTATAGCAGTTTTTAGCATAAAATGAAAGCGCTTACATTTATTTTAAATAGTTCTGGATTTAGGGGTTTGGCAAATTTATAAAAAGCTACTGAGATCTGTTTTATTTATAGCCGCTATCTTATTGGCTTGGTATGGCCTGACTGAATGGTCTGGCTTGATTGCGCCTTTTCGTTTTCCATCGCCCGCAGAAACCTGGAATTCTTTAAAAATTATTACCTTTAAAGGGTATGGGGATGGTTTGCTGTATCAACATGTATTGCAAAGCGTGCTCTTAGTTACTTTAGGCTTTCTCGTGTCATCGTCGCTCGGCATTTTATTGGGGATATTAATGGGTGCAAATAAGCGGATTGAAGCTTTTGTTAATCCGATTTTTTTAACCTTACGGCCTGTGCCTCCGTTAGCTTGGATTCCCTTAGCAATTGTTTGGTTAGGTCTTGGCGATGCTGCAAAAATTATGGTCATTTTTATCGCCGCCTTTATTCCTGCGGTTATCAATACCTATACTGGAGTTCGCTCAATTGAAGTACCACAGCGTGAAGCTGCGGCAATGTTGGGCGTGAAGCAATTAAGGTATTACCGTGAGGTCATCTTGCCGGGTGCGCTGCCGATGATCTTTACGGGGCTTCGCTTATCGTTGCAAGCATCATGGACGACATTGGTAGCAGCGGAATTAATTGGCGCTACTTTTGGCCTCGGTTCGATTTTGCATCAAGCTGCGCAAGATATTTATCCCGGCATGATCTTAGTGGGCATGTTTACTGTTGCGCTATGCGGCTGGCTAATGACGCTTATCTTGGCAAAAGCAGAGCGTTGGGCGATGCCTTGGAAGCCCGTATGAAGATAAATCACATCTTAGGTAGAGGCGAATGGTGGTTTTATACCCTCGTTGGCTTACTCTGTTTTTTTGGTTTTTGGTATGGGGTAGTTGCAGCAAATGTAACGCCTCGACAATTTTTGCCTGCCCCCCATGAGGTTTTACTCACTTTTATTAAGTTACTTCATGAACCCTTTTCTGGTTACACCCTGTTGACGCATATTGTGTCTAGCTTTAAGCGGTTTTTGTATGGTTTTTTATTAGCAGTAGCGATTGGCATTCCGCTGGGTTTATTAATGGCGCTATCTAAATGGGCTGATCGCATCATTACGCCATTTTTTGAAAGCATACGCTTCGTTGCACCAATTGCATGGATCCCCTTTGCTGCTTTATGGTTTGGAACTGGCATTGGCGGGCCGATTCTGATTATTTTTATGGGCGCGTTTCCACCTGTCTTAATTAATACGTATCGCGGGGCGCTTTATGTAGACCCAAAATATATTGAGGCAGCGCAGATGCTGGGCTCGGGTAAGGTTCGGCTGATGAGTCAGGTACTACTGCCTGCAGCTATTCCAGCAATTGTGGCGGGTTTACGTATTTCGACTGGCACAGGCTGGCAGGCGATGGTAGGCGCTGAATTAATAGTGGCATCGAGTGGGGTGGGTTACATGATGGTTAATGGCCAATCCAATATTCGTACAGATATTGTGATGAGTGGCATGATTGCGATTGGTTTAGTAGGCTTGGTCATTGATATTTTGTTACGTCAAGCTGAAAAATTTTCTACCCGATACCAAGAGATTTGAGTTATGGCAAATATTGTTTTTGAAGATACCCAACGCAGTTTTAAGCAAAGCGGCAAAGAAGTCTTAGCCGTTGGGGGAATTAACTTAACGGTAGCCGATAAAGAATTTGTTGCTATCGTCGGCCCCTCTGGTTGTGGTAAGACTACCTGCTTGCGTATGGTAGCGGGACTGGACATGCCCACCAAAGGCAAAGTCTTGGTAGGCGGCAAGGAAGTAAAGGGTCCGGGACCAGATCGCGCTGTTGTGTTTCAGCAATTTGCTTTATTTCCATGGAAAACAGTGGTTGAAAATATTCAATTTGGCCTCAAAGCAAATGGTGTCGATTCAGCTGAGAGGACGATAAGAACTGCTGATGCGATCAAATTAATGGGTCTCGATGGCTATGAGCTCGCTTATCCCCATCAATTATCAGGTGGCATGCAGCAGCGCGTGGCGATTGCCCGGGCGTATGTTTTAAATCCCGAGGTATTGTTAATGGATGAACCATTCGGGGCCTTAGATGCGCAAACGCGGGTAGTCATGCAAGAGGAATTAATTCGGCTAGCACGTAAAAATCCCAAAACAGTTCTATTCATTACCCATGCGGTTGAGGAAGCGGTGTATTTAGCCGATCGTGTGGTAGTGATGTCAAGGCATCCAGGATTAATTAGGGAAATTATTGACATTAAATCGATACGGGATGCCGAAAATTGGGATAGTCATTCACGTATTGAGGATGTGATGGATTTACCCTCTTTTGTGAAATTGCGTAGTTCGATTTGGCGGTTGTTGCGGGAACAAAATTTAGGTAGTGATCATTAATTTAAAAAGTAAACGGAGGAAGACAAAATGAAGTTGAAGAAAATTGTATTAGGCCTTACGGTGAGTATTATTGGTAGCGCTTTGATGACGGTGAGCACTATATCGCCAGCGCAGACACCAAAATTAACAGAAATTAAAGTGAGTTATCAGCCTGCGGTTTATTGGGCCTTGCCATTTTATATTGCCAGCGAAAAAAATTGGTGGGCAGAATTGGGTCTTAAACCCGAATTTAGTACCTTTCCAGCGGGTGTGCCGCAAATTGCTGCTTCGGCTTCTAAATCTTGGGATGTTGGCGCCACCGGATCCGTTCCGGCTGTTCTTGGTTTTGTCCGCTTCGGCATTAAAACCATTGGTATCTCGAATGATGAATCGGCCGGTAATGCTTTAGTAGGAACTGCAAAAGGGGCTGAGGCTTTTGCAAAAAATCCACAACAAGCACTGAAAGGTCAGGCCATTGTTTTAACGGGTAATTCAACCGGTGACTATGCGGTGCAATCTTGCTTAAAAAAATATGGTTTGAGTAAAACCGATGTCACCATTAAGAATATGGGTCAGGCTGAAATTATTTCCGCAATGTCTTCTGGAAATGCTGAATTTGGTGGCTTGTGGGCACCAAATATCTATACCCTTGAAGAAAAGGCTGGCGGTAAAGTGCTTTGTAGCGGTAAAGAAGGCGGAGTAGTGGTGCCGGGGGCTTTAATTGCACGCGGTGATTATGCTAAAGAAAATCCCCAAATGGTGGCAAAATTTTTAGCCGTGTATTTGCGGACGTGGAAGTGGATGAATGCTAATAAGCCTCAGGCCATTGCATTGATGAAGAAATTTTATGAGCAGGGTGGCGTAACAATTTCGGAAGCCTCGATGCGTAAAGAGTTTGATACACGCCCGACCTTTGACCTTGCTGGTGAATTAAAAGTCATGGATCGCGCTAAAGGACCATCACCAATGGATGATTGGTTTTCAGCAATTGGCGCCTTCATGCTTGCCACTGGAGCAATTCAAGCAGTGCCTCCTGCTAGTGAATAC
>CAILUH010000193.1 GCA_903837335.1 uncultured beta proteobacterium
GGTTGCCGTGAATCTTTAGTTGATGCAATTAAACGTGCTACCGATGTCATGATTGCTGGCAAGGTAGCAGTTGTATGCGGTTATGGCGATGTTGGCAAGGGCTCAGCCCAAGCCTTGCGGGCTTTGTCAGCACAAGTCTGGGTAACAGAAGTTGACCCCATTTGTGCCTTACAGGCAGCCATGGAAGGCTATCGGGTTGTCACAATGGAATATGCTGCTGACAAGGCCGATATTTTTGTTTCGGCAACCGGTAATTACCATGTCATTACCGAAGATCATATGAAGCTAATGAAGGACCAAGCAATTGTTTGTAATATTGGCCACTTTGATAATGAAATCGATATTGCTGGTATTGAAAAATATCAGTGGGAAGAAATTAAGCCCCAAGTTGATCATGTAATTTTCCCGGCAGCTAATGGTAGGCCTGAAAAACGATTAATTATTTTGGCTAAGGGGCGTTTAGTTAATTTAGGCTGTGGTACTGGCCATCCTTCGTACGTGATGAGCTCATCGTTCGCCAACCAAGTCATTGCTCAAATTGAATTATGGGGTGCTGTGGGCACGAAGAAATATCCGATTGGTGTTTATACCTTGCCAAAGCATCTTGATGAAAAGGTCGCACGTTTACAGCTTAAAAAATTAAATGCGCAATTAACTGAGCTTTCTGCTCAGCAAGCAACCTATATTGGCGTGAGCAAAGAAGGCCCTTATAAGCCGGAAAACTATCGTTATTAAACGATTAATGTATTTCAATTTGAAGAACAGGCCAACATCATGGAACTGAGCGTCGAATTTTTTCCGCCAAAAACAAACGAGGGCGAGGAAAAATTACGTCTCGTACGCGAGCGCTTAACCACCGAGCTTAAGCCCGCTTTTTATTCGGTGACTTTTGGCGCTGGTGGTTCGACTCAGGCAGGCACTTTAAAAATCGTCAGCGAAATTCATGCTGATGGTCAAGTGGTAGCACCCCATTTATCTTGTGTGGGAAGCTCAAAAGAAAATGTCAGAATGATGTTGGCGCAATATCGTGATTTAGGCATCTGTCGCATTGTGGCTTTGCGAGGCGACCTACCTTCAGGCATGGGGCACTATGGTGAATTCCATCATGCGAATGAATTGGTTGAATTTATTCGGGCAGAAACAGGCGATTGGTTTCATATTGATGTCGCGGCCTATCCTGAAATGCACCCCCAAGCACGTTCACCGGCAAGTGATGTCGCTTTCTTTGCGCAAAAAATGCAAGCGGGTGCAAATTCAGCTGTAACCCAGTACTTTTTCAATAGCGATGCGTATTTTCGTTTTGTTGATGAGGCCTTTGCACTGGGGGTAACGCAGCCCATTATTGCCGGCATTATGCCCATTACCAATAGTAGTCAGTTAATTCGTTTCTCCGATTCTTGTGGCGCAGAAATGCCGCGCTGGATTCGTCTTCGCCTTTTATCTTACGGCGATGATGTCGCTTCAATTCGCGCATTTGGTGAGGAGGTCATTACCGATCTCTGTGATCAACTACTTGTAGCGGGAGCACCCGGTTTACATTTTTATGCTTTAAATCAGGCGAATGCGATTTTGGCAATCGCTAAAAATTTAAGCCTTGGGCAAGGGCATTAATCAGCAAAGCAAGTACCAGCGCAGATTAGCGCAGACCAGATTCCGTGAGCAAATACGTTAACGCTTGATCGTGAGCTTGAGGCGTCCATTGAGACGGGCTTAATTCTTGCCAATCGAAGCCAACCCCAATATTCATCGTGCGGGGCTTTCTCGTTTTCAGTGCTAGTAAGGTACGGTCAAAGTATCCGCCACCATAGCCTAGCCGCCAATAACGGGGCTGACCATTTTCTTGTGATTGCGACCATCCAACCACGGGTAGAAGAATGCAATCCGGGTCTATTTTTGGACGCTGCAGATTGTTGGGATCGGGCTCTAGAATGCCAAAATTATTTTTGGTTAATGCATCCCCACGCTGCCATTCATAAAAATCAAGCTGTTTATTAGCTAACCCTAAGGGCAGGGCCAACTTTCTCGCGCTAGACTGATCAGCCCAATGCAATAAGGCGGGACGAAAATCAACCTCATTGCGGATGGGGCTATAAAGTGCAATCGATTGAATGCCCGCTCCTGGGCCGAGTAGAAATTGATTTAAGGCCAGAATCAGCCTATCCTTTAAATCAATGTAATCTTTCGCGCGCGTGAACGCGATGCGCTGCCCAAGTAAATTTTTGCGGAGCTCTTGGAAGGGGTCAATCGTCATGGTAAACAGTATTATGTTGAAAGATTAGAAAGTCAATTTAACATGCAGCAATACAATCGGCTTGTCGACCAGCAAATGCCAGGGTTAGCACCAAAGCAGAATTTGCGCAAAAAATGGCTGCTAGAACTGGCAGCAGCGCTTTTATGTACTGCCTTATTGGGCGTTACTACTGTAGAAGCAGCAACTAAAAAGGCTAAGTTGCCGCAATCCTATGCCAGCAAAATAAATGCTGATGAGATAAGTCCAGCTGACAAAGAATTTATCGATTTACGTGAAGCCGCAAAGCGTAATGATGTTTTTCGTGCCCAGCAA
>CAILUH010000194.1 GCA_903837335.1 uncultured beta proteobacterium
ATCGTCGCGCGATCAGCGGGATCTGGCACCAAGATGTTTTCCCGTAAATGCTCGGTGGTTTCCGAGGCATTTTTTAAAATATCCTCTTTCAGGGTCGCGAGCTTTAAACGAAAAAACTCAAGCTGGGCGGCACTCATATAATCTTTATCGCCCATCTGTAGTAACTCAGCCTCAGTTACGGGAATCAGCGGGGCGCCTTTCGACGCTGGTTTTGCGGTGGCTTTCGATGGGACTTTGCTGGTTTCTTTTGCCATTGTTGCGCTGGCTTTCTCGGCTAACTTAGCGCTGCTTGCTGTTTTTACGATCATCTTTTTCTTCCCAATATTTCTGAAGCATTATTGCCCCATTCTGCCAAAGTTTTCGGTGTTTACTTTAAATCTGGCTGTGGCGCGGGATTGTACCTCAAGGTGCCCCAAGCCAATTTAAACCAAACACCCTTCCAATCCTGCCATTAATGTGTCTTTGGGTAAATCGATGCCGATAAAGACCATTCGGGTTTGCTTGGGCTCGGTACCCCAGGGCCCCGCTAAATCGCTTCCCATCATTTGATGGACGCCCTGAAACACCACTTTACGGGCGCTTCCTTTCACGTAAAGCACCCCTTTATAACGCAACATTTTTTCACCAAAAACCTCAAGAATTCCGCCCAAAAAATCTTCTAACTTTTTAGAGTCGAAGGGGCGCTCACTACGAAATACAAATGATTGAATTCGATCGGTATGACCAGCATGGTCATGATGCTGATGCCCGTGGTCAGCATGATCATGATCTGCATGATCATGACTATGATCGTGGCCACAGTCAGCATGATCGTGCTCTTCTGTACCTAAAAAATGGGGGTCAATATCGAGTTTGGCGTTGAGATTAAAGCCTTTTAAATCGAATACCTCATTGAGCGGCACAAGGCCCTGAGTAATTGCCTTAATGGGCGCACGGGGGTTCATATGCATGAGCCTGCTTCGTAAATTCGTTATTTCAGCTGGACTTACTAAATCTGTTTTAGTAATAAAAATTTGGTCGGCAAAGCCTACTTGCCGCTGGGCTTCTTCATGCTCCGTTAATTGCTGTTGACCATGTTTAGCATCGACTAGCGTCACGACTGCATCGAGCACATAATGCTCAGCCACATCATCATCCATAAAAAAAGTTTGTGCTACTGGCCCGGGATTGGCGACCCCTGTCGTTTCAATTACCACGCGCTCAAACTGAATTTTTTTCTGCTGACGTTGTTCCCATAGTTGATTTAAGGCCTCAACTAAATCGCCGCGAATGGTGCAACAAACACAACCATTGCTCATTTGTACAATCGTCTCTTCACTGTTTTGTACCAAAATATCGTTATCGATATTTTCTTCACCAAACTCGTTTTCAATGACAGCAATTTTTTTACCGTGCTGTTCGGTCAAGATATGTTTAAGTAAAGTTGTTTTACCGCTACCTAAAAATCCAGTAAGAATTGTGACGGGAATTAATGCCATTTCAGTTCCATTTCAGTGCTGAGGGAAGATAACAAGCTAGCTATCTTACGCCTTGCTGGGTTTAGCGCGTGGATGTGCCAAATCGTAGGCCTGCGCCAAATGCTGAAAATCAAGGGCGGTATAAATTTGGGTGCTGGCGATGCTGGCATGGCCCAGCATTTCTTGGACTGCCCGTAAGTCATGCGAGGATTGCAAAACATGGCTGGCAAAGCTATGGCGCAGCATATGGGGGTGCACATGGGTTGGCAAGCCTGCACGAATAGCTAAGGTGCGCAGCCTTGCCTGCACCGTGCGAGGGCCTAAACGTTGGCCTTTAGCGGAAATAAATAAAGCTCGGCTGGGTGACTGAAGGTCGGCAGCCTGTTGAAAGTTCCGCCACGCCCGTAATGCATTCATCGCCGGCAAACCTACAGGGATGCTCCGGCGCTTGCCGCCTTTTCCCAGAACCGTTACTTCTGCCGCATCCCAATCCAGCCAGCCTGCAGAGGCCTCCTTACGGTCGCGACTAATTAGCACATCGATACCAAGAAGTTCTGATAAACGCAAACCAGAGGAATACAACAACTCAATTAAAGCGGCATCGCGAATCGAATCTAAGTCTTGTTTTTCTGCCGCCTCGCTTTGGGCTTGCTGCACCAGGGCAATTGCCTGCTCTACCGACAACGCCTTGGGGAGCGGCTTACTCCGTTTTGGTGCCTTCACATCCGCAACTGGGTTAGTCAATAAGTGAATTTTGTTAATGCGTTTTTTTTCTGCGCTTTGCTGACCCAGCCAATCAAACCAGCCGCGCCAAGCGGATAAGGTTCGCGCAATACTCCGTGGTGATTGATTCTTTGCATGTAAGCGCGCAGCCCAACGCCGCACCTGCGCATTAGTAGCGCTCAGTAATTCGCTGCTATCTTCATGGGCAAGCAGTTGTAATTGTCTTAAATCGTGCTGATAAGCCGTTAACGTATGGGGCGAGAGTTGCCGTAATACATGTAACTCGTGCAAGTAGGCTTGCGCAAGTGGCGTTAGATCAGGCGGAGGCTGACTCATAAGCGCGTACACGATCGAGTGCAGCGGCAGTTAACTCAGCAATTTGGCGCAAATAAAAAGCGCCCATATCTGCCGTAAAACGGTTGGCATCTGTACTCGCCAGTAATAGCACTGCGGGCGCTGATGTACTGCTCAACGGTAAACCAATCGCTACTAAACTTTGCCATTGATCATCGATTACGATTTGCGTCGCGAGCAAATCAATGCTTGCTGCTGGTAATTCTTTGGCAGAGCCACACAAAGGGGTTTCTAACCAAGGTGAAAAAAATGACTGGGGCGGCAATACCAATGCTGCATCAACTTCAAATACTCCTGCTAAACCCGTTGTTACTGCTGCCTCCACCTCAAAGCGAGTGCTTGCCCGCATGAGTAATAACAACCATGCTACTAAGCCTTTTTGGGTTTTATCATTGCGGCTACCAAAATGCAGCATTTCACTAAGCCGGCGATTCAGCTCTTGATTTTTGGTGCGCAAGATCGACATCTGCCGCTCTTGCAATGAAATAGCGCTACCGCCATGGGGATGCTTTAAGCGAATTTCATTTAATAAATCAGCATAGCGCTCGAAAAATTCAGGAGTGGCTCGTAACCAATCAGCAACTAGCGCCTCTTGCTCTGCCTGCTTGGAATCAATTGCGCTGTGATTAGAACTCATTCCATCTTCCTAACTTAATTTTTTACGTAATAAATCATTCACTTGTTGAGGGTTGGCCTTACCTTGAGAGGCCTTCATAATTTGCCCTACCAAAGCATTAAACGCTTTTTCTTTGCCAGCCTGAAATTCTGCAACTAATTTAGCATTGTCTGTCATCACTTGATCAACTAAACGCGCTAACTCAGTACTGTCGCTAATTTGTCGCCAGCCACGCTGATCAATGATGGCATCAATCGTACTGGTCTTTTGACCAGTGATAGCCTCATCCCACAAAATACTAAAAATATCTTTGGCAATTTTATTTGAAATGGTGCCGTCAGCCACGCGCTCTAGTAGTGGGGCTAAATCCTTAGCGCTCAGCGGTGAATCACTCACTGCTAAGTTGGCGCGATTCAGTGCCGAAGCAAGTTCTCCGGTAACTAAATTGGCAGCGGCCTTTGCCATGGGCTGACCCACCAAGCCAACAAGGGCATTAAATAATTGCGCCGTCGCCCGATCTTGCGTTAACAATTGCGCATCATAACCAGAAAGACTAAATTCTTTTTGCCATTGGCTGCGCACGGCGTCTGGCAAGATGGGCATGCCAGCGCGCACTTGGGTAATCCATGCCTGATCAATTTGTAAAGGCAATAAATCAGGATCAGGAAAATAACGGTAGTCATTAGCGTCTTCTTTACTGCGCATGCTACGCGTTTCTTTTTTATCCGGATCATACAAACGTGTTTCTTGTCTAACCTCGCCACCGTCTTCGATCAATTCAATTTGGCGGCGAATTTCGTAATTCATGGCCTCTTCCATAAAACGAAATGAATTCAGATTTTTAATCTCACAACGCGTGCCTAATTTAGTCGACCCCATTGGCCTCACAGAAACATTGGCATCGCATCGAAATGAACCCTCTTGCATATTGCCATCACAGACATCTAGCCATACAACTAGGCTATGCAGGGCCTTAGCATAGGCCACGGCCTCTTCTGCGCTGCGCATCACGGGTTCAGTCACGATCTCTAGTAAAGGCGTGCCTGCACGATTTAAA
>CAILUH010000195.1 GCA_903837335.1 uncultured beta proteobacterium
CAAAACCAGACGCTCGTGCCTTGGTCTTTTGATAAAACAATTTTGCAGCGCTGGCTATGACTCAAGTTAACGAGCTCCCCTTAACCGCCCTGCAGTTTTATGCCACCGCACCTTACCCCTGTAGCTATTTACCCGATCGCATTGCTCGCTCGCAAGTAGCTACGCCTTCCCATTCGATTCATGCGGATTTATATGGTGAACTAGTCAATGCCGGCTTTCGCCGCAGCGGTCTTTTTACTTATCGCCCCTATTGTGATCAATGCCAAGCCTGTGTGGCAACCCGCATTCCTGTCAATCAATTTAGCCCTAGCCGCAGTCAACGGCGGGCGTGGAAAAAACATGCCCATTTACAAGTTCAAGTTTTGAATTTAACGTATCAAGAAGAGCACTACGCGCTTTACCAACGCTACCAAAACCAACGTCATGCAGGAAGCGATATGGATCGTGACGATGAAGACCAGTACCGTCAATTTTTATTACAAAGTAGAGTGAACTCGCGGCTAATCGAATTTCGTGATGGGCCCAGCGGCGAACATCCTGGCCGTTTACGCATGGTCAGCATGATTGACATCCTCGAACAGGGACTGTCTTCGGTCTATACTTTTTTTGATGCAAACGAACCGGCCACTAGCTTTGGCACCTTCAGCGTGCTGTGGCAAATTAGTCAGGCCCAGGAACTAGGCTTAAGCTATCTTTATTTAGGTTACTACATTCAAGCCAGTAAAAAAATGGCATACAAAGCAAAATTTCAGCCGCTTGAAGGTTTAATTAATGAGCAATGGCAACCCTTAGACCCGGCTGCAGTTCAACCTGCAACTAATCTATCCCATGATTGACGTTTATGCATTACTGCGCCCTTGCCTATTCTCGGTTGGCGCCGAGCAAGCGCATAACTTCACCCTAGAAAACTTAGACCGTGCCGAGCGCTTGGGAATATTAAGGCATGTTATTCCCACTATCCCCCCAAATCCGCAGCGCTTCTGTGGCCTCACATTTCCTAATCCCATTGGCCTGGCTGCGGGGCTCGATAAAGATGGTCGCCACATTGACGCTTTAGCACGCTTGGGTTTTGGTTTTTTAGAAATTGGCACAGTGACACCTCGCCCGCAACCAGGCAATCCTCAGCCACGCATGTTCCGCATCCCCTCAGCTCAAGCCCTAATTAACCGCATGGGCTTTAATAATGATGGCGTGGTTGCTTGCGTAGAGCGTGTTCGACAATCCCAGTTTTGGCAATCGGGCGGTGTTATTGGCCTCAACATTGGCAAAAATGCGACGACGCCAATTGAAGATGCAACCGCAGACTATATCGAAGCAATGACGGCAGTCTATGCAGTGGCCTCTTACATTACCATTAATATATCTTCGCCAAATACGGCCCATTTGCGCTCCCTCCAGACAGAAGCACCACTGCGTGCTCTGCTATCGCGCTTAAGTGAAACGCGCGAGCGCTTAGCCGATCAATTTGGCTTAAAAAAGCCGCTTTTTCTAAAAATTGCCCCTGACTTAACGACAAGTGATGTGGCTTTTATAGCCAACTTACTAGTGGAATATGGCATCGATGCAGTGATTGCTGGCAATACTACGACTTTGCGTGATGGCGTTCAAGGACGCCAACATGCTGAAGAAATAGGTGGCCTCTCCGGCGCTCCACTCCAAGAGCTATCCAATCAACTTATTACCCGCTTACACGCCCAATTACAAAACCAAATTCCGATTATTGGGGTGGGTGGCATTCTGTCAGGTAAAGATGCGCAAGCAAAAATAGCCGCTGGTGCACAGCTGATTCAGCTCTATACGGGGCTGATTTATCGCGGTCCAAGCCTTATTAGCGCGTGCGCGCAGGCCTTGGCTCAAAGGCACTAAAACTGCTGCTATAAAATTTGATTTCACAATATGCAATCGTAGCAAGAGTCGCTACAATAAGGGCATGCCGAACACCAAGCCAGCCAAAATGTCCAAAGCCACAGGTGAAGTGGGTAAAACTGCTATTCAAGTAGTTGAACGCATGATGAATTTGCTAGATGCCTTAGCCGAGCAAGAGGAAGCGAGCCCGCTCAAAGTGCTAGCCGAGCAAACTGGTCTGCATTCCTCAACCGCACATCGCATTCTCAATGACTTAGTCGCGTGTCGCCTGGTCGAACGGGGTGACGGTGGCACGTATCGATTGGGGCTAAAACTGTTAGAGTTAGGCAACTTGGTTAAAGCGCGCTTATCGGTACGTGAAGCCGCCCAAATACCCATGCGTTCCCTACATAAACTGACCGGCGAAACCGTTAATCTTTCGCTGCGCCAAGGGGATGAGATTATTTACGTCGATCGTGCCTACAGTGAACGCTCAGGTATGCAAGTAGTACGCGCAATTGGTGGGCGGGCACCCCTCCATCTAACCTCGGTAGGTAAACTCTTTTTAGCTAGTGATGAAGCGCCACAAGTTCGCGCCTACGCAACCCGGACTGGTTTAACGGGCCATACTCGCAATAGCATTACCGAAATCAATACACTGGAAACTGAACTGAGTAAAGCAAAAAAATTAGGTCACGCCCGCGACGATGAAGAACTCGAGTTAGGAGTCAGTTGCTTGGCCGCCGGCATCTTTGACGATAGTGGGAAATTAGTTGCCGGCTTATCGTTAAGCGCCCCTACCGATCGGATGCAGGCAGACTGGCTAAAGGCGCTCCAAGAAACTGCTGTGCAAATCTCTCGCGGACTTGGCTTTAAACCCAAACCAAATCATTAAAACAATTTTCTAGCCTTACATTAATTGGCGTTTAGCCGGCGCCGCGCCTAAGGGCATACGTTCATACCAATCTCGCACCCGTTCGGCATCGGCAAAGCGCGACTGCGTGCCAACAGAATCTAAAAAAACCAATAATAGCGGAACGCCATTGACCCGCGCTTGCATCACTAAGCACTTGCCCGCGGCATTAATAAAACCGGTTTTTTGTAAACCAATATCCATATTGCCAGAGCGCACTAAGCGATTAGTATTTAAAAATTTTTGCGGCCGATTATTAATCACGATGGTTTGTTCTGGCAAAGTAGAAAAATCACGAATTAATTTATATTGATAAGCAGCACTTAACATCCGCGTTAAATCCTCTGCACTAGCCACATTTTCACTCATTAAGCCCGTGGGGTCAGCGTATTTGGAATTTGCCATTCCCAACTCTTTAGCCTTGCGATTCATCGCCGCAACAAAAGCATTCATGCCGCCAGGATAGTTGCGCCCAAGGGTATAAGCCGCCCGATTTTCTGAAGACATTAAGGCTAAACGTAAAAAATCTTCACGACTAAATGCCGAACCTAAAGCGATACGGGAATGCTTGTAACTTTGCACGTCCTCGGCATTAATCACCAAAATTTCATCGAGTGGTAATTTTGAATCGAGTACCACCATTGCCGTCATCAACTTAGTAATCGAAGCAATGGGCAAACTCACATTTGGATTTTTCTCGAAAATCACTTCTTTTGTATCTTGATTCACAACTAAAGCCACACTTGACTTCAAACTCAATTCATCATGCTGGCCACGCAAACCCAAGGCCGTCGCAAAGGAGGGTCGCGCAACTTCAGCAACTGCACCTGAGGGGGGCTGACGGGTTACTGTGATGCGCACCCGCTTCGGCTTTTTAGCCACGATAACTTTAGTACTGGCTTTGGGTGTTGATTTATTGCTTGCTGCTGCAACAGGAGCAGTGGCCTGTGTAGGAGATTTTTTCTTACTAGTTGAGCTGTTATTTTGTGCGAAAGCAGGGTTACCGACGAAACTACTCAAAACGATGCAGGAGAAAATACCTGTGGCGCATAGACACCGCCTCTGAAATACGGCTAAACGCTGCACACTAAAAATAAATTGAAAACCCATCAAGACAACTTTCTTTCTACCTGAATCACAGCATGATAAATACTTTTTAAACTGAGCAATCTATTTATACAAACCAACCCAAAAAAAACAGCCCTAGGGCAAAATGACTTTTGCTTTTTGATTCACCATCAGCACGCCTGCCATGGTTAAAAGAATGCCGATTAGCATGAGAATCGTTAACGGCTCATCAAACCCAATCCAAGCCATTACTGCAGTCGTTGGCGGGGTTAAATACAACAAACTGGTGACCCGGGTAGCTGTACCCTTACGAATTAATAAAAATAACAAGCTTACTGAACCAATCGATAAGGGCACAATTGCCCAGACTAGGGCAATCACAACAGGCCAATTCCACACCATCTTGCCAGTTTCAAATAAAGCGGCAGTAATCGCGGTCAGCACCGCCGCGACTGCAAACTGAATGAGCGATCCAGCCCGTAAATCAAAGCTGGCACAAAACTTTTTCTGGTACATGGTGCCAAGCGTAATCGACAGTAAGGCGCCAAAAATCAGCAGGTAACTCGCTACGGGTAAGTGCACAAAAAGGGTCTTTTCGAATACCACAAAAGCTACGCCGGCAAACCCCAAAGCCAAACCAAGCCATTGCCATGGGGTTACATGCTCAGACACCCATGCAGACCACCAGGCCGTTAAGATCGGTTGCAAACCTACTATGAGTGCAGCCAGGCCTGCACTCATACCAAAGCGTACCGCACACCAAACTCCCAGCAGATAACCAAACTGTAATAAGGCCCCTGCCACCCCAATATGACCAGCTAAAGGCCATTTGGGCCATACAGGACGCCAAATGAAGCTAAGGATACTCATTGCTAATAAGACGCCCATGAAGCGCCAAAGCAAAAAGGTTGCCGGCTCGACATAAGGCATGCTGAGGCGAGCAATAATGAAGCCGGTACTCCAAAGGAGGACAAAAATGGGCCCCATGGCGGCCTCTAGTGAAAAGTGCATTGTGTTAATTAGCTGCTACTAGAAGCAAAAATGATCATGGTGGTTATTTTAGGCGCAAACCCTAAATTGGCCTTTTTTGTTAAAGATGTTTACCTTATCTGCGTATTTACTTGATATCATTCAATTTTTTTAAATAAGTGGCAAATAAATCAATAATTGTTGCATCGCATCAATTATTGATTTACAATTATAAAAATTAGATGCATAACCCTCGGGCTAATAAGACAATAAGAGATTGTCATCAGCCTTTTTATTAATTAAAAAAACGGAGAGCAACCATGAACCTGACCCCAGAACAATTAGCAGCAGCCCAAAAAGCAAATCTAGAAACTTTAAGTGGCCTCACCGGTCAAGCCCTAAAAAGCATTGAGAAGTTAGTTGAGCTGAATATGCAAATTGCAAAATCGAGTCTTACTGACAGCTTAGGTAATGCAAAAAAAGCCTTAGAAATTAAAGATATTCAACAACTGCTCGCCCACCAAGCAGATACAGTAAAGCCAATGGCTGAAAAAATTATGGCTTATAGCCGTCACCTCTATGACTTAGCTCATGAGACCCAAAGCTCCTTTAGCCAGTCTGCTGAAGCAGAAATTCAAGCAAGCCAAAAGAAAATTCAATCCATGGTAGATGAATGGGCTAAAAGTGCTCCCGCAGGATCTGAGGCAGCTGTAAACGCAATGAAGCAAGCCATTGCCTCAGCGAGTACCGTATTTGAAAATAGCCAAAAAGCGGTTAAGCATGCTATTGATATTGCGCAAACCAATTTAAACACCGCCGCCGACAATGTCATGCAAGCAGCAGATAAAGCAGTAAAGTCAGCTAAGGGTGGCAAAAGCAAGTAAGCTACTTTAGCCTGCTATTCACTAGCAAAAAAAGCCCAGGACTCACTGGGCTTTTTTCATTTCTTCCGCTGCGCGGGTAAATCGGTGCATGAGCCATGCTGTACTTCAGCGGCTAGGCCAATTGTTTCACCCAAAGTAGGATGTGGATGAATCGTTTTACCAATATCAATCGCGTCGGCACCCAATTCAATTGCTAAGCACACCTCACCAATTAAATCACCAGCGTGTGTGCCAACAATGCCGCCGCCAATAATACGATGGGAGGTGGCATCAAAGAGCAATTTAGTAAAGCCTTCATCGCGTCCGTTGGCAATCGCCCGACCACTTGCCGCCCAAGGGAATATACCTTTTTCATAAGCAGTGCCTTGCGCCTTGCACTGCTCTTCTGTTAAACCAGCCCAAGCAACTTCGGGGTCGGTGTAAGCAACCGAAGGAATTTGCTTAGCATCAAAATACGATTTTTGACCTGCAGCTGCTTCCGCCGCGACATGCCCTTCATGGACGGCTTTATGGGCCAGCATGGGTTGTCCCACCAAATCACCAATGGCAAAAATGTTCGGTACATTGGTACGCATTTGTTTATCCACCGCAATAAATCCGCGCTCATCAACCTGCACGCCGGCTAAAGCAGCGTCAATTTTTTTGCCATTCGGTGTTCGTCCCACTGCTACTAATACTAAATCGTAACTTTGCGGGGTGGCAGGAGCATGCTCACCTTCAAATGTAACTTCAATGCCAGTTGGCTTTGCCTCTGCCTTGGCAGCACGGGTCTTTAAGAAAATATGTTCGAAACGCCCTGCATTCTGTTTTTCCCAAACTTTTTCTAAATCCCGATCAGCGCCAGCCATCAGGCCATCTAACATTTCTACAATATCGATCTTAGAACCGAGGGCACTATAAACAGTTGCCATCTCCAGTCCGATGATGCCGCCGCCAATCACCAGCATGCGCTTGGGAATGCTGGTTAATTGCAATGCGCCGGTACTATCAACAATCCGTGGGTCGCTTGGTAAAAATGGTAAATGAACAGGCTGACTGCCCACTGCAATGATCGCTTTTTGAAAACGGATCACTTCTTTTTCGCCACTTAAATCTTTGCCATCGCCACGGGTTAAATGAACGAGCACATGATTCGCATCAAGAAAGTGCCCCACTCCACGCACAATAGTCACCTTACGGGCCTTAGCCATTCCAGCCAAACCAGTTGTTAACTTACCAATCACGGATTCTTTATAAGTGCGTAATTCAGCGAGGTCAATTTCCGGAGCGCTATAGCGAACGCCATGAAGAGAAATAGATTTCACTTCATCCATCACTGCAGCGGTATGGAGTAACGCTTTTGACGGAATACAGCCCACATTCAAACAAACACCGCCTATAGCCGCATAACGCTCTAGCAAAATTGTTTTCATGCCTAAATCAGCGCTACGAAAGGCGGCGCTATATCCTCCAGGCCCAGCACCCAAAACTAAAACTTCGCACTCATGCTGTACTGCGCCAGCATATTGCCCGGCTGATCTAGGCGCTGAAGCTGAAGAAGCTGAAGTAGCAGTTGTAGTGAATGGCGCTACCTGCATAGGCGACTGCGTCGGTGTCTCAGCCGGCACTGCTGTAGAGGCATCTGCCGTGACCTCGATCTCGCCAATCACTGTGCCCTTACCGACTTTATCGCCTAACTGAATTGCTAGGCTCACTATTTTTCCAGCGAGTTCTGCTGGAACTTCCATCGTGGCTTTATCCGACTCTAAAACAAATAAGGGCTGTTCTTTTTCAACTATATCGCCTACCTTTACCAATACTTCAATTACCGGCACATCAGCATAATCGCCAATATCGGGAACTATTAGGGCTTGCTTACTCATCGACGATCCTTACAGTACAGCGCGCCGAAAATCAGCGAGCAATTTGGCAATATACGCATTAAAGCGAGTTGCCAAGGCACCATCGATAACGCGATGATCAGCACTTAATGACAAAGGACAGATTAAACGGGGAATAAATTGCTTGCCATCCCAAACCGGTTTCATGGCTGCCTTGCTCACGCCCAAAATAGCGACTTCGGGCGCATTCACAATCGGTGAGAAAGCGGTACCGCCAATCCCACCGACAGAAGAAATAGTAAAACTTGCGCCCTGCATTTGATCGGGCTTTAATTTCCCTTCGCGAGCCAGCGCTGCTAATTCAGCGGTTTCTTGAGCTATTTCGAAAATGCCTTTGAGATTGGCATTTTTTATGACTGGCACAACCAGCCCATTGGGCGTATCAGCAGCAAAGGCAATATTAAAATACTTTTTCAAGACCAGATCATCGCCATCAAGCGAACTATTAAATTCGGGATACTTTTTCAGCGCCGCCACTGCTGCCTTAATTAAAAAAGCTAGCATGGTAATTTTTTTACCCTGCTTTTCATTTTCTTTATTAGTCGAAATACGAAAAGCTTCTAAATCTGTAATATCGGCATCCTCATGATAAGTAACTGCAGGAATCATGACCCAATTACGCGCTAAGTTCGCGGCAGAGATTTTTTTAATCCGCGATAGGGGTTGGCGTTCGACCTCACCAAATTTAGCGAAATCCACTTTAGGCCAAGGTAAAAGATTGAAATGACCTAAGCCCGTAGCTTGCCCGCCAGAATTAGTGCCGGCAGTGGCACTCATGGCGGCTTTAATAAAAGCCTGCACATCTTCTTGGGTAATTCTGCCCTTAGGACCAGATCCTTTTACCAGGGCAACTTGTACCCCCAATTCCCGCGCAAACTTACGTACCGAAGGACTAGCGTGGCTATTCCCCATTAACTCGCTATTCGCAGTTGGATTAGTAGTTGCTGCTGGGGTGGCGGTATGCGTTGGAGTAACTGCCGCTGTGGAAGTGGATGCAGCTGCAGGTGTTTGTGCAACTGGCGTTGCAGGAACTACGGTCGCGTGACTTGGTGCTGCTGCCGCGTGACTTGGTGCTGCTGCCGCCCGACTTGGCGCTGCTGCAACTGGGGGGGTAGCTGCAGCTTCTGCAGCTTCGAGTAGTAAAACCAACCCGCCTTCGGAAATATGGTCGCCAACCTTGACCTTTACTTCCTTCACGACACCAGCATGTGAAGAAGGCACATCCATAGTCGCTTTATCCGACTCCAATGTAATTAAGGATTGCTCTTTCTCAATCACATCACCTGGCTGAATTAACACCTCAATGACGGGGATATCTTGATAGTCACCGATGTCGGGAACTTTCACTTCAATTAATTGGCTCATAAGAAACTTAACTGTGGATTAGGCTGGACATCAAACTGTTAATGGATTGGGCTTGTTGGTATCGATGCCATATTTCTGAATGGCCTCGGCCACTTTCTGCCGTGCTAATTGACCAGAATCTGCTAACGCTTTCAAGGCGGTGATAACAACCCAATGGCGATCGACTTCAAAAAATTGTCGTAAATTTTCACGCGTATCCGACCGGCCGAAACCATCAGTTCCCAACACTTCATAACGCCGCCCCAGATTTTGAATCGCTGGGCGAATTTGTTCAGCAAACATACGAATG
>CAILUH010000196.1 GCA_903837335.1 uncultured beta proteobacterium
GGGTGCATTAAGACGCACAGGGAGTATCAAGCCAGAAGCTGACACTATGAAACTTCGAAACGCTCACGCCCACGTAGCAAAGACCGCTCCGTATGCTTTCGCATCGGTTCAAGGAGCTATTGGCCTTGGCGAACCAGGCAGGGAAAGGGTTTTCAACAAGGCATCAACTTGATCTTCAAGTGCACTCACTTCATTCGTCAAAAGCGAAAGCTCAGTTGAATTTTCTAGTGCGGCGGTTGGTGATGCCTGAGGAGTTTCTTGAGCAGCTTGTTTGGCGGTGATTAGATCGCCGGCTAATTTGAGAGCAGCCATCAGTGTGGCCCGTTCGAGACTACGATTACCGCCTGCGATCGCTCGTTGAATTTGCTCATCAACTAACTTACAGGCTGAGCGCAGCAGAGGCTCATGTTCATCACTAATAGCCAGAGTGATTTTTTGACCGGCAATGGTTACATCAATGCGTCGTTGGCTCATGGTCATCATTATCTGTAATTGGAGTGCTAGGAGAGCTGGTAGATTCACCGAGCAAATTGAGTTGGCGCGCATCGCCTTGATCGGGCAGCCGGCTTAAGATGTGCTGAATGCGTTTTTGGGCGTCTTCAATTTTGGTTTCAAGGGCTACTCGATCTTGGCGCAAGCTATCGGTAGCCTTTTGGATATGGGCTATTTTTTGCTTTATCCGCTCAAGGCTGGCATGAAAATCAGTCAGCAAATTTGGTGTTGTTTCACTGGGTTCGGTGCTCATAAGGTCCATTGTATATCGAGCCGCATTCTAAAATAAAGAGCTAAATTACGAGCCCATTTCTAGGGTTTGGTGACATCCTACTGAAATAACCTCGATTGGCCAATCACTCGCCTGGCTAAGCATTTTATTAGCATGCAATAAATTACTGGCCCTAATTACGCCCGCATGGGTAATCCACGCACAAGTATCGGAGAATTTCTGGTAGCTTTGGCTCACTCTCGCCATAAAAGCGCTGACAGATTCACCCCCTCCTGCTGGATAATGCAAAAAGTTATCTGTCCATGCAGCAATTTCATGTTGGGGAATTTCAGCCCATGGCTGGCCTTCCCATTGCCCAAAATCCATTTCCCGTAGATTAGGATCAAGCTTCATTTGCAGATCATTACGAAGTGCTAAAAGCGTAATCGCTAAGTGATGACAGCGCTGCAGTGGTGAGCAGTAGATGGTTAGCCCAAGCGGTAGTGTTGTTGCTAATAATTGGGCTTGAATGGCATTGCAAGAAAGGTCGCTAGGGACATCTAACTGCCCGTAGCAAATGCCAGCCTGAATTTGTACTTGTGGGTGACGAATGAGCCAAAGTTGCTTCATGGTCTAAATTTATATAGCAATGAGAAAACCGATGTAGAGGCAAATTTCACATAATTGTTGTGTTGCGCCTAATCCATCGCCAGTGTATCCGCCCAAGCGCTTTTGTAGACGAACTTTAAGATAAAACCAAATGAGACCTGAGAGCAATAGACCAAGCAAGAGTTGTTGCCAGTTAATTAAGCCCAATCGAAGCAATCCAAAAAATATGACAAGCAGGATGCTACTGAGGGTTAGTAGTTGTTTGCTGGAGATGAAGCGGGTGATGTAATGGGTTTTCGATCCCGCTAAATCACCAACATTTGGTAGCAAGTAGACTAAACCTAATGGCCATGCTCTCGAAATGACATTCGCCAAGCAAATTACAGCGATCACCTGCACTAGATTAAGTAGTGCCTGGCTTAAGGCACTAATTAAAAGAATACGAATCACAGTGGCGAGGATGAGCGCTAAGCCACCATAAGTGCCAATACGTGAATCCTTCATTATTTCTAGGGCTCTGGCGCGGTCAGGAGAGCCGCCCAGACCATCGAGTAAGTCAGCTAAACCATCCTCATGCAAGGCTCCAGTAAGCCATACGCTACTAGCAACACAAAGAGCGGCAGCTAAGAGGGCACTACTATTGCTGGCAGGAAATAGTAGTATCGCGAGTAGCCAAACCAGGGAACAGCAGACACCAATAATAAAACCTACCGCAGGCGCATAAATTAGACTATCACTTTCTTTTTGAGGAGTCCAATCAGCCCAGCGCATCCAACTTTTTGGAATTGGCAGACGGGAAAAAAATTGAATTGAAATTAATAGGTGGCGAATAAAATTCATGATTAATTTAGCCCCTATTTTTTGTGCTTACTTGGGCACTAGAAAAACTTGCCATTTCATTTAACAGCTGACAGGCCGAGATCAGTAATGGCCATGCTAGCGCTGCCCCTGAGCCTTCGCCTAATCTGAGGTCTAAATCAAGCAGGGGCTGCACATTTAAATAGTGCAAAAGTTGCGCATGCGCTTGTTCATGAGAGCAATGGGAAAAAATACAATACTGCAGGATATTGGGTTCAAGCGCTTGCGCGATTAAGACAGCAGAGCTAGTAATAAATCCATCAACGACAATCACGCGACGCTGGGCCGCAGCTTGCAAGATTGCACCTACCATGGTGGCAATTTCAAAGCCACCAAAAGCGCTCAGTATTTCGATAGCCGAGCTAGCCTGAGGATGGCGTTTTAATACCGCCTCTAAAACATTTATTTTTTTTAGTAAGCCAGCTTTATCTAGGCCAGTGCCAGCACCGGTACAGTTTGTAATGGGTATGCCTAACAGCCGGCTCATGATGAGTGAAGCAGCAGCAGTATTCCCAATGCCCATTTCCCCGAGTAAAAGTACGTTGCCGGGTAAATTGCAAATGATCTCTTGACCATTTTTGATGGCCTGCAGGCATTGCGCTGGTTGCATCGCTAGTGCTTGACTTGAGTCGGCTGTACCTAAGGCTAATTTCTTAATGATTAAACCTTTGCGCGGCAAGATTTCTTTGGCAACACCCGTATCGACTATAGTCAAATCTAGCTGGTGCTGGCGCGAAAGTACACTAACGGCAGCGCCACCAGCTAAAAAATTCTCGACCATTTGCCA
>CAILUH010000197.1 GCA_903837335.1 uncultured beta proteobacterium
ATTGACCCGCATTCGCACTTGTCCATTAACGGCACACGTCATCCATAAATCATAAACATTGGGAATTTCATCAAGCGTAATGATTTCGGGACCAAGCGGACCAAAGCCTGGAATATTTTTTCCCGTCCAAAAACGTGAGCCCGATTTAACTTCTCTAAGTTGTAAATCGCGACAAGTTAAATCATTCAAGATAGTTATACCGGCAATATAGCTAAGCGCATCTTCGCCCTTTGCCTTGAAAGCTCTTTTTCCCATAACAAAAACCAATTCTGGTTCATAGTCAAGATGGGTAATACCTTTAGGTCTAATTACTTTGGCATTATGCGCACTAAGACAAGAATTTAACTTCACAAAACACGTGGGCTCCTCAGGCATTTCTTTAATTAAATTGGTACGCTTTAGCTCCTCTAAATGAGAGCGGTAATTCTTACCGACACATAAAAATTTATCCGCATTACTAATGGGGGGTAAATAGCTTATTGCATCGCCATCAAGCGTCAACTTTAATAAAGCTGGATTTGATTGAAAGTTTGCTACCCAAGTTTTTGCTAACTGCATTAATGTATCTCCCGCCCCCAGAAAAGATTTCATGTCGGCAGGAAAATGCGCTATCTTATTAAGCATAGCGGCATCACTAAATGGCAAAATACGATCGCCACCATCCAGAGGAATGCGCGCACCAATTTCTGCAGAAACTGATCCCGCACGAATAAAAGTAATTAATCTCATATTGCCCTATTTAATTGCTAATCAATTTTGATATTTTTTTCTCGAATTAACTTTGACCATTTTAGTTGATCAGTTTTTACAAGTTCAGCAAATTCTTCGGGTGAGCCTCCAGATGGCTCTATACCGCGTTCCAACATTTCTCGCCGCACTTGAGGTAATTTTAGAACCTTCTCAATATCTGTATTTATCTTTGTAATCACGCTCTTGGGGGTATTGGGAGGGGCAAATAGACCAAACCAGCCCACTGCGCTATAAGTTGGCAGCGCAGCTTCGGCAATTGTCGGCAGATTAGGGATTGACTGCGATCGTTTAGCACTTGTTACTGCTAAGGCCTTTAAATTGCCAGACGTGACTTGAGGCATGACTGTTTGCGCTGGCGCAAACATCACATTAATGTGCCCGCCCAATAAATCTGTCATGGCTGGTCCAGTCCCCTTGTAAGGCACATGGAGCATATCAACTCCTGCAACCGCCTTAAATAATTCTCCCGACAAATGCGAGGCCGAGCCAGGGCCTGATGAACCAAAGCGTATTAAACCGGGATTTTCTTTTGCGGCAGCAATTAACTGTTGTACTGAATTAATTTTTAAAGCTGGGCTTATTGTTAAGACGTAAGGTGAGGCAGAAATTAAACTAATTGGCGCTAATTGATTAACCAAGCGATCCGGTAATGCGGTGGTAGCAACTAATAAGGTATATCCATCTGCGGGCGCTCTGATCACTGCCTCAGCCCCAACTGCACCAGAAGCACCTGGGCGATTTTCAATCACGATCGATTGCTTCCAAATCTCTGATAAGGGGGGTGTAATGATGCGCATCAGCGTATCGGTCCCTCCTCCAGGAGGAAATGGCACAATAACCTTGATGCTCTTAGAGGGAAATACATCGCCTTGGGCAAACGCGCCAACTGCATATGAAATGCCTAGTAAGGTGCACAAAATTAATTTTTTTAGATTTAGCTTGAATTGCACTAACTTTCCTCTTTTTATCAATGATTTTGAAAGCAATTAAAAAACGATAGTTCTCGTAACCGTTTAATATACCCGAGGTGTCGTAAAATTATTCAATACAAGCAATGTATTCAAGGGGCATCCATGACTGTTAATGCACAAACTCGACCGATAGATATGGTTGGATCGGATATCGATATTATCGACTCTAATCACGATATCCTCGGTGAATCGCTGATTTGGGATAAAGATAAACAGCTACTCTGGTGGGTAGACGGTATAGGGATGTTTATTCATAGGCTTAATCCCAGCACAAACAAAAAACAAAGCTGGCAAATGACTGAGGAAATTGGCTCCATTGGCTTGCGTCAACAAGGGGGTCTCGTAGTTGGCATGCGCTCGGGCCTGTATTTTTTCAATCCAGATAATGGTGCATTAACTGAAATTGTCAAACCAGATGCCGATCGTCCGGGAAATCGATTTAATGATGGCAAAGTAGACCGGCATGGTCGCTTTTGGACTGGCACTGTTCAAGCTAGTGCATATACTCCGCGCGGAAGGTTATGGCGTCTTGATGCAGATCTTAAGGCAAATCTCATCATGGAAGGTATCACCTGTATCAACGGTATCAGCTTTAGTCCCGATAATCGCTTAATGTATTTCACAGATTCCTTTAGTTGCCGCATCGACGTGTTCGATTACGACGCAACTGATGGGGCTATTTATAAC
>CAILUH010000198.1 GCA_903837335.1 uncultured beta proteobacterium
AGCCGGTGAAAGTACTCAAGCGCCTTCAGCAGCCTTAGCCCGACTGGCTCGCTTAGGCTTATCGGCCGATTTGCTTGCTGCCGTGTCGCCCGTTCGTTTTTTGGCAGGTGCTTTGCCGGCAGCCTTGGCTTCAAATTCAAACCCAATTTTTCCACTCGGATCTAGCGCTAAATAAGCCTTAAAGCCGCGACCCGTTCGATTCGATTTGAAGTTGGTAAGCAAGTCGGTTTTGCCCGTCGTTAATAATTTTTTCAACTGCTCAGTGGAAATTTCTTGTTGTAACACTACCTTGCCAGTTTTAAAGTCACACGTTTTATTCGGGCCAGTATTGTGTTCGCAGATGTAGCGCATGCCGTCTTCATAAATAGCGCCCGAGCATTTTGGACAAACGCCCAAAGCCTCGTGTCCCGTAAAGTCAATTGCTTCAGTTTCATCATCGGCGCTATTGCCAAAATCAAATTCTAGCTTATAGCCAGCGTTCGGATAATCTTTGTCATCCTCGGGAATTTCGCTTAATTTAATAATGGCCGCAAAAGGACGACCCATTTTGCTGCGAAACCCTTGTAATGGACCGATGGTTTTTTCTTGCAATAGACTTTCTACTTCGGGATACTCAAAAGCGCGTCCCCCCGGCGTTTTGCTTATCGTAAAGCCACACTGTTCGCAGGCAAAACGCCGATAGTTTTCTTTAACTGCTTTACCGCAATGAGGACAAGGCGTTTTGAGTGTGGCGTAATCGCCCGGAATCGTATCACTGTCATATTCTTTGGCGCGCTTCACAATGCGTTGTGTCATCTGCGCAATTTCTTGCATGAAAGTTTCGCGCTTCATTTTGCCCTGTTCAATCAGGGCCAGCTTGTTTTCCCAGTTGCCGGTAAGGTCGGGTCGTGTAAGTTCCTCGACATCAAGGCCCCGTAGCAAGGTCATCAACTGAAAGGCTTTGGCTGTGGGAATTAATTCCCGGGCTTCGCGCACCATGTATTTTTCAAACAGCAAGCCTTCAATGATGGCCGCACGTGTAGCTGGCGTTCCTAAACCCTTTTCGGCCATTGCCTCACGCATATCATCGTCATCAACCCATTTGCCAGCACTTTCCATGGCCGAGAGCAAAGTGGCTTCGGTATAGCGGGCAGGTGGTTTAGTTTTAAGCGGCACGATCACTACCGCTTCATTTTGCACAGTTTCATTTGCTTGAACAGGCACCAACTCATCATCAGCTTGAATTGTTTTGCCATAAACAGTAAGCCAGCCAGGACTGACTAAGACGCGGCCCTCAGTTTTAAAGTGATGCCCCGATGATTCAGTAATGCGAGTAGTAACGCGATATTCGGCTGCAGGGAAAAATACAGCCAGGAAGCGGCGCACCACTAAGTCATACAACTTGTACTCAGGCTCGCTTAAATTTTTCGGCGCCTCAAGGGTAGGAATGATGGCAAAGTGATCCGATATCTTTGAATTATCAAAAATACGCTTGTTAGGCTTAATCCAGCCATAGCCCGCTTTAGCTTTGGGGTCAGCCGGATCGCCGCGTAAGATTTGTTTTGCAAAGGGCTTATATTCCTGCGAATGATCGGCCAAATTTTCGATGGTTTGTTTAACCGTATCGAGATAGTCTTCGGGCAATGCTCTAGCATCAGTTCGCGGATAAGTTAATACTTTATGACGCTCATACAGTGCTTGAGCCAAGCCCAAGGTATTTTTTGCGGAAAAACCAAAACGCGCATTGGCCTCACGTTGCAAGCTGGTTAAATCAAAAAGCTGTGGGGCAAGCTGAGTAGCCGGTTTGGCCTCTTCTTTGACCATGCCTTTTTTGCCGCGACAGGCAGCCACAATGCTTTGGGCGGCAGCTTCACTCCACAGACGATTTTCACGCAGGTCTGTCTCGGCAGGATCCTTTTTAAATTTCGGATCAAACCAGCGGCCTTCATAAACACCAGCAGCAGCGATAAATTCAGCTTTTACTTCCCAATAGTCTTTAGAAATAAATTGCCGTATTTGTTCTTCACGTTCAACTACCACTGAGAGGGTAGGTGTTTGCACCCGACCTACCGTAGTCAGAAAAAAGCCACCACTTTTGCTGTTAAAGGCTGTCATGGCTCGTGTGCCATTAATGCCTACCAGCCAGTCGGCCTCTGAGCGGCAACGTGCAGCATCAGCCAAGGGCTGCATATCCACGTCGGCGCGTAAATTTTCAAACCCAGAGCGAATTGCATTGGGGGTCATCGATTGCAGCCAAAGCCGTTTGATCGATTGCGAGGCTTTAGCATGTTGCGCAATTAGGCGAAAAATGAGTTCGCCCTCACGCCCCGCGTCGCAGGCATTAATCAGGCCAGTGATATCTTTGCGCTTAATCAGCTTTTGTAATACCTTGAGGCGTGACTCCGTTTTAACAATCGGCCGCAAGGCAAAGTGAGGTGGAATCACGGGCAGATTAGCAAATGACCATTTGCCCCGTTTAACTTCATATTCTTCTGGCGCGGCAATTTCTAGCAAATGCCCAACTGCTGAAGAAATTACAAAATCGGCGTTTTCAAAATAATCATCGTATTTTTGAAAGCCACCCAAAGCCTTGGCAATATCGTTAGCTACCGACGGCTTCTCAGCAATGATCAAGGTTTTTGTTTGACCGTCTACAGAAGCGGCGAGTTTAGATTTTGTAGGTGCTTTTGCCACGCGGGAGCCTAAATTTGAACGAGAAGGGAAATGAGAATTATTAAAAAGAAGGGTAATTTAACCCGATTTTGTTAGTCATCGGTGTATTCGCCCCTTTTTTATTATTAACCGATCTTTTAAGTAAAGTCCAAATTCATTGTTTTTGCAACAAGCGAAGGCGTTCGCCAGGAAGTCGTTCAATTGCCCCCTTAGCCTCTAGCAATAAGGCCTGAACCAGGGCTTCTTGGGTTGAAATACCGCTTAAAAGACAGATTTCGTCGATCGAGCTGGGGTGATAATTAACCCACCGAAGCAGAGGGAATTCTGAAAAAATGGGTGATTTTGCCGATAAATCGGCCGCTATTTCGGTTTCGCGGGGTATTTGTAGCCTGTTTGGAAGCCTGTAATGGGGTAAGTCGTTCACAATATCGTCAATACAGGTGACTAGCTTAGCCCCTGCTTGAATAAGCTGGTGGCAGCCCCTTGCAAGCGTTGAATGGATTGACCCTGGCACTGCAAAGACCTCGCGACCCAATTCAGCCGCCAGATGAGCGGTTATTAAGGATCCCGACTTTGCTGCCGCCTCTACCACTACCACCCCCAAGCACAGCGCGGCAATCAGGCGGTTACGCCGTGGAAAATGAAACGCCTTGGGGCCGGTTCCCGGGGGAAACTCAGACAAAATCAGGCCTTTTAGGGCAATTTCTTCGGCAAGCTGAACGTGTTGTGGGGGGTAAACCACATCTAACCCGGTTGCACCAACCGCCAAAGTGAAACCATTGGCTGCCAAGGCACTACGGTGGGCTGCCCCATCGACCCCTAACGCTAGGCCAGAAACTACCCCAAAACCCCTTTGCACTAAGCCCTGCGCTAGACAAGTAGCGTCTAAAACCCCCTGTCTAGAGGCGGCGCGGGCACCCACAATAGCTACCAAAGGCTGGCGGTTGATTAAGGCCGCATCACCAGAGACATAAATTTTTGCCGGTGGGTCGTATAGGTCGAGCAGCTGATGTGGGTAATTAGGGTCGTCACGGCCTATGGCCAATATCGTTGGGATTTGCATCAATTGATTGTCGGTATGGGGAAATTTTTGTCTGTCAGGACAGCTTTATTACTCTGTTGGATAATTCCTACATGTCGATACTAGAAGTTCTTCAATATCCCGATAAGCGCCTGCATAAAATTGCTAAGCCTGTGACGCAGGTCGATGCGCGCATTCAAAATATTGTGCGTGACATGGCGGCAACAATGTATGCAGCGCCCGGCGTTGGCCTAGCTGCAACGCAGGTCGATATTCACGAACGTATTATTGTGA
>CAILUH010000199.1 GCA_903837335.1 uncultured beta proteobacterium
ATTCTTCAGGTACCGTCATTCGCAGACTGTGTTAGAGCTGCTGTTTCTTCCCTGACAAAAGAGCTTTACAACCCGAAGGCCTTCTTCACTCACGCGGCATTGCTGGATCAGGGTTGCCCCCATTGTCCAAAATTCCCCACAGCTGCCTCCCGTAGGAGTCTGGGCCGAGTCTCAGACCCAGTGTGGCTGATCGTCCTCTCAGACCAGCTACTGATCGTCGCCTTGGTGGGCTTTTACCCCACCAACAAGCTAATCAGGTATCGGCCGCTCTCATAGCGCGAGGCCTTACGGTCCCCCGCTTTCCCCCTCAGGGCGTATGCGGTATTAGCACAGCTTTCGCTGCGTTATCCCCCACTATGAGGCACGTTCCGATATATTACTCACCCGTTCGCCACTCGCCACCAGGTGCAAGCACCCGTGCTGCCGTTCGACTTGCATGTGTAAGGCATGCCGCCAGCGTTCAATCTGAGCCAGGATCAAACTCTTCAGTTTAATTCCTGTGATCCTTGCGGATCGTCGCACTCATTCAAGAAATTGACTTGGTTTTAAAACCAAATCTTTTTACTGTCTTGAGTACTGTTTTATTTACATCTGTCCCGAAGGACTGGATGCCTTTACCCAGTACCCACAATTATCGATTGACTAATTTTTAAAGAGGGCTGAAAGTGCTTTTTTAAGAAATTTCAGCGAAGTCCGCTACTATGACACAACAATTACAAGATGTCAACACCCATCTAGGTATTTCTGCTTATATTTTCAGAAATTCTTTACAAAAACCCCTAAATATCGATTACTAGGGAAAACCCTAGTTAATCCCTTAAAACGGGGTAAAATGGCGCAATGCACAATATATCGCCTAGAAGCGCTGCAAAACCAGTTCATACGCCCTTTATGCATGGGCTTAAGAGCGCCCCCGTAAGAGAGCTGCATGCGGGTTATCGGCCAACGATCTTGGCGCATTTTTTACTTTTAGGGGCAGAAGATCGCCGCTTGCGCTTTGGAATTCCTACGGCTGATGCGGTCATTGAAAACTACGTTGCTAACCTTAACTTTAATCGGGATGCAGTTTTCGGTATTTTCGATGCCAACTTAAAGCTGGTCGCAATTGCGCACTTGGCCTATTTGCCGGCTGGCACAAAACGCAGTAAAGCCGCCGAATTTGGGGTTTCCGTTTTAGCCGAAAGTCGTTTTCAAGGTTATGGGGCTGCATTGCTAGAGCGAGCAATTGTCCATGCACGCAATACTCAGGTCACCACTTTATTTGTTCATTGCTTAGCGCAAAACAAGATCATGATGCACTTGGCACAAAAAGCAGGAATGCAAATTGATTATGTCTATGGAGAAGCAGAGGCCTGCCTAAGATTGCCCCCCGCCAGCCCCAGCACTATTTTTGCTGAAGCCGTTAATATTCAGCTTGCAGACTTTGACTTTGCTGTCAAAACGAATTTAAATCAATCCAGCAAGGCTTTGCGCTGGTTACTGAAAAAAACAAACTCAACTAAGTAAAGTTTGTAGCAGCGGTATTTATTGCGGTGTTGGTTTAGTTGATGCTGCAGATTCGTTCTTATTGGCTGTATCAATCCGTTCTTTATCGGCCTCAGAAATCAAATCAAAAAACGTATAAACCGCCTTCACACCATTCGTTGAGCTAGCGATTTTCTTCGCACTTGCAGCTTCGGCTGCGGTCAAAATACCGAGCATATAAACGTTTGCGCCTTCAGTCACGATATCCATTGAGTTGGAGGGCAGATTATTAGTGAAAATCATTTCTGCTTTAATTTTTGAAGTGAGATAGGCATCATTTGCCCGCGCAGTATAAGAGCTGTTCGGGCCAACAATTAATTCATCAAAAACGGCTCGCACATTTTTTATTTGCTTTACATCAGCATCAGCTTGTGCCTTTATGGCCGCTGTTTTTACTTCACCAGTTAAAAGTACTTGTTGATTAAATGAACTTACATTGATGTGCGCATCATTACCAAACTTATTGCTCAGCTGCGCCCCAGCCTCTAACTGAATGCCTACATCGGTGGCTTGCGCAGCGGCTGTACGCCGATCGGCTAGCACACTTGCTCCACCTGCTACAGCGCCTACTGCAACGACACCACAGGCATTTAATAAAGTTAGTAACGCTACCACGCATAACAGCGCGCTTACTAAACGCGATAATATTTTCATGCTATTTCACCTCTGCTATTAGTCGAAAATCACATGATCAATGCCATCACACAGGGCGTGCAATAACACTAAATGGATTTCTTGAATGCGAGCCGTGCGGGATGAGGGCGCAGCTAGAAGCAAGTCGTTTGCGCCCAATACCTTGTTCAATTGGCCGCCGCCATTACCGCTTAAAGCAACCACTTTAATGCCCATTGCTTGTGCAGCCTCAACTGCTTTAATGACATTCTTTGAATTACCAGAAGTCGTGATGGCCAACAAGATATCGCCGCTTTTACCTAGGCCACGTACTTGCTTGCTAAAAACTTGGTCATAACTATAGTCATTGCCTACTGCCGTCAAAATTGACGTGTCTGTAGTCAGGGCAACTGCAGCTAATTCACGCCGCTCTCGCTCGAAACGACCCATCAACTCAGCCGCAAAATGTTGCGCATCAGCTGCAGAGCCACCATTGCCGCAGGCCATTATCTTGCCGCCTGCATTAAGGCATTCAACCATCGCTAGAACAGCAATGGCCACTGTTACCGGCAGTTCTTTTGCGGCGACTTGTTGCACCTCAATGTTATCGAGAAAGTGCTGCGCAGTGCGCGCCTGCAAACGCACGAGGGTGTTGTTGTCCATCACAATATTATGCCTCTAGTTTGCCGATTGGATTGCAATTTAAAATCAAAATGCGGCCTTAAGCCACTGAAGTTGGTTGCCTTTAATTGCTATCACATCAAATCGACACGGCGGGTAGTCCTTAGCGCGATAGTGGGCTTGTAAATAATGCTGGGCTGTTTTGTAGATTTTATTTTGTTTGCTAGCGTTAATACTTGCTAGGGCACCCCCCCAATTACTTGAGTTACGCACCCTTACCTCTACAAACACAAAAGTATCTTGATCACGCATAATCAAATCAATCTCGCCCATCCGGCAACGATAATTTAGCGTTACTAGGCTGAGGCCAGCGCGCTGAAGAAAGTCTTTTGCGGTTGCTTCAGCTTTTTTGCCGATGATATGAACGTGAATGGAGTGTCACCATGGAAATGGGTTTAGCGGATTTTTTACAACAACAAGATTTACCAACTAGCGCATTGTATGTAGTAGCCACCCCAATTGGTAACTTAGGCGACATAACCTTACGCGCGCTGCATGTATTAAATGCAGTGGATGGTATTGCCTGTGAAGACACTCGCCATAGTGCGGCGCTGTTGCGTCAATTTGGGATTCATAAAAAATGTCTGGCTTTACATGAACACAATGAGCTTACCGCCACTAAAAAAATAATTTCTTATTTAAGGCAGTCGCAACGCTGGGCTTATATCTCTGACGCTGGCACGCCGGGCATTTCTGATCCGGGCGCCAAACTGGTCAGCGCTGTTCAACAAGCGGGGTTTCGAGTCCTCCCCATTCCCGGCGCTAGCGCGCTAGCTGCCATGGTCTCTGTCGGTGGCGGAGCTTTAGATCATTTACAAGGTCGTTTTCAATTTATGGGTTTCTTACCTCATAAGGTAAAAGAGCGTGATAGCGTTTTAAGTGAAATCAATTTATCCGCCCAAGCGACTATTTTCTTTGAATCACCGCATCAAATTAAAGCGAGTTTATTGGCGCTATCGGCCGCTCTGAAGCCTGAGCGCGAAATTATTATTGGTCGTGAATTGACTAAAAAATTTGAATCTATCGCCTATTTAAATGCGGGTGCCCTGGCAGGCTGGCTGGATAACGCAACAAGCCTTAAGGGAGAATTTATTGTTTTAGTAGCCGGGGATAAGTCGAGTGAACCGCGCTCAGTCGAAGCGGTGGAATTGAATCGCTGGATTCAAGTGCTGAGTGAACATTTGGGAAGCAAAGAAATTGCTAAGGTGGTGGCTGGTGCTACTGGCATACCCCAAAAGGCCGCCTATCAATTGGCGCTGCTGGCCAAAAATGCGTAGGCTTACTTCGCGGCTGCCTTTGGCGCTGGGCTAGCGGAAGGGGAAGCGGTGGCTGCTGCCGGTGTAACTGGCTCAGCGCTCGCTGCCGCTGGGGCAGATGCAGCCGCACTCAGGGTAACTTGGCCGATGGGTTTAATTAACTGTGCAGTTTGTTTTTCTGCCTCGGCGCCGCCGCCAGACTCGCGCTTGCCACTGTTTACATAAACCATTAACAATAAAATGATGAGTAGCGGCACAAAAAAACTAAGGCCAACCACAATTATTAATTGTTTTGGGGTTTTAATTAAACTACCATGACCGTTGCTCATTATTTTGCTCTTTTTTGCCGTTTGTTCGTTGGTTGATTAATTATAACGAGCCCAATGCAATTGGACACTTACAATAGAACATAAGCTCTAAATGCGCCCGTAGCTCAGTGGATAGAGTATTGGCCTCCGAAGCCAAGGGTCGCGCGTTCGATTCGCGCCGGGCGCACCAGCATGGGTAATTTTGATTGATATCAAGCGAAAACCCGCAAAACCCTCTATCATTTGAGAGTCCAAACCTCTATAGCAACTGTGTCTAACCATTTAAACCCTTCCTATATCGATACTGCGCGCATTGTTCCGCTAGCTCCCGATCAGCCTTTACCACATCGCAAGATTATTCGTAGCTGGTTAGAGCCAATGGCTAAGGGTGAAACGGGCAGGGCGATTGCCTTGCTGATGTTTGACGCGACGCTTTGGTTGGGCGCAATTTTTGCCACTGTATATTTTGAAAATATTCTGCTCAAAATTCTCTTTGGCACGATTGCCGGATTTGTAACCGGGCGTATTTTTATCCTCGGGCATGATGCTTGTCATCAAAGCTTTACCCCCAATCGCGAGCTTAATAAGATTATCGGGCGCATTGCCTTTTTGCCCTCATTAACCCCCTATAGCTTATGGGACATTGGCCATAACGTTGTTCACCATGGACAAACAAATTTAAAAGGCTTTGATTTTGTTTGGGCACCGCTTTCTAAAGCTGAGTTTGATGCTTTGCCTGCGTGGCGCAAAACCCTGGAGCGACTCTATCGCAGTGGTTGGGGGCCAGTACTCTATTACATGATTGAAATCTGGTGGAAACGAGAATACTTTCCTAATGCCACTTACAAGCCAGCAAATCGCGCCATTTTTATGAAGGATAATTATTTGGTCTCGGCCTTTGCGGTGGTTTGGCTTGGGGCGCTCGTTGCTGGGGCATGGTTTACTAATCAATCCATTTTAATTACCCTACTAACGGGTTTCGCTTTGCCATTTTTATTTTGGAATGGCATGATTGGCTTTGTAGTTTATGTACACCATACCCATCCTTCGGTATCTTGGTACGATAAAAAAGCCGAGTGGCTAAGGGCTCAACCCTTTGTCTCGACCACCGTGCACCTCACATTTAATTTTTTCTGGGGCGCCTTAATGCATCACATCATGGAGCATACCGCTCACCATGTCGATATGTCGGTGCCCTTGTATCGTCTCAAAGAAGCCCAGTCTAAGCTTGAAACCGTTTTGCCCGAGCGAATTTTTATACAAAAATTCTCCTGGAAATGGTATTTTGATACCGCCAAGGTCTGCAAACTCTACGACTTTGAAAATAAGGCGTGGCTTGATTTTGATGGCAATAAAACGGCCGATTCAGTACGAATTATGCTGACGCCTGCCCCGGCTGGCTAAAACGGGTAAAATAGCATTTCTGTAGATTAGTACCCCTCGGAATGCCTATGACCACCTCAACCACCGCCCCAGCCCAAGACACTTCACAAAGCCTTAAATTTTGCTCATCTTGTAGTCGTGAGAAGCGCTTAGAAGGTGGCACGTGGATACCTACCAGCAATCGGAAACAGCGCTGGATTTGTGCCAGCTGCCTTTATAACCGTACTCATCGTACGGGCTCAGCTAAAACGTAATTTCAATTTTGCCAAACTAGGGTCTACGAAGTTAGCCTTGGTTTTGGTCTCTGCTTTGATCTAAATAAGTGCTGGATCGCGCTCAATCGACCAACGTATTTTATCTTTCTTGCTAATTCTGCCTTGCGACTGCGCGCGCAAGAGGCTATCAATTTGATCTAATACAAGTTGTAATTGATTTCGATGGGTTGACTCAATTACCAATTGAGCGCGCTCTGCGCCGGCGATGCGCACCATTAACTTTGCGACGGGATCGTAAATTTTTACCTGCTGCTCAAACCCAAAATGACTCATTGCTTCTTCTTTAAGCTGCATTAAAAATGCCAATACTTTGTTTAGCATTTTTCCCTCTGCGTGAATCAGCGCTTGAAAAGTGAACGGTGGCAATTGCGCTTCTTCGCGTTCGGCAGCTAACTGCGCCAAAAAACCATCGACATCGTGCTGGAGTAAATATTGAAAAACCGCGACCTCTGGGTGCCGTGTTTCAATATAAATTCGACTCTTTTTTTCCGCATTGTCAGTTCGGCCGGCGCGTCCAGCAACCTGAACCAATTGCGCAAAAAGGCGTTCCGGGGCACGAAAATCGTGTGAATATAACCGCGCGTCGGCATCTAATACCCCAACCACACTAATATTTTGGTAGTCATGTCCTTTTGCAATCATTTGGGTGCCGATGATGATATCGACCTCGCCAGCATGTACCACCTGCATCATTTCCTCAGCGCCTCGCCCTCTGCGGCTGCTGTCCGCATCAATGCGCAAGATGCGTGCGCTTGGCCAAGCGAGACTGAGCGTATCTTCAATTTTTTGCGTACCTTGTCCAATGGGCCTCAAATCAACATCGCCACAATCAGGACAACTTCGGGGCACTGGCTTCACCAAACCGCAGTGATGACAACTCAAAACAGGCTTACTAGTAATTGCGCCTGGCTTATGCAACACCAAGTATGCGCTACATTGTGAGCACTTTGAAAGCCAGCCGCAAGATAAGCAAGTTAACACTGGGGCATATCCGCGGCGATTAATCAGCACTAAGCTTTGCTGCTGTTGCTGTAAGTTAGCGTCAATTGCATTGGCTAGCGGCCTGGAGAGGTGAATTTTTTTAGCGCCGACGGATTGATTATTTTTATCTTTTAAATCAATCAACTGAACCTCTGGCATGGCGCCACCTTGCGCCCGCCGGTTTAACTTAATTAAATCATAACGTCCCTGCCGAACAGCTAGCCAACTTTCTAAAGAGGGCGTAGCGGAAGATAGCACAATGGGAATTTGTAAATTATGGGCACGCCAAACTGCTAAATCGCGGGCGGAATACCTTGTCCCCTCTTGCTGCTTGTAAGACGTATCATGCTCTTCGTCAACTACGATTGCCTTTAAATGAGGAATGGGGGCGAGAACAGCCAAGCGCGTCCCAAGAATAATTTGTGCTTGACCTGTTTGTGCTTCATACCATGCTATGCCGCGTTTTTTTTCTGCTAATGCACTATGCAGTACAACTAGTGTGCGCCCCGGAAAATGTGCGCGCACACTGCGTTCTAGTTGTGGGGTTAAGTTAATTTCAGGCACTAAGATCAGCACTTGCGCATTTTTTTTTGCCAATATATTCGCCAGCCAATTTAAAAAAACGGCTGTTTTACCGCTTCCCGTTCTGCCTTGCAATAAAGTTGCGCGCACGCCGCCTCTTTCGCTTACTTCTTTTTGGCTATTTAATTTTGTTAATGCATCCGCCTGCTCGGCATTAAGTGCAGCCGCTAAAATTGCGTCTTTACCTGCGGCACCTTTACTGCTAATGGGGCTTTGCTCGGCACCTTCATCTTGACCAATAGGTGTTTGTTGCAACAGTGCGAGGGCCTGTTTTGGCCAATTTTTGGGTTTCTTCCAATATTGCGGAATACTCGGGATAAGGGTTTCGCCCAGGCTTTGAATATAGTAGGTGCTGGCAAAGGTCATGAGCTGCATTAATTTTGGGTCTAAGGGTGGAACAGGTGCAAGCTGCGTGACCGCCTTTAATTTATCTTGTTCTAGTGCGGAGTAATCGCTTACTTGGGCCACTACCCCCACCAAACTTCCGCGCCCAAATGGCACCTCAACCAACTGGCCAATCACGGGGTCTCGCCCTAATTTTTCGCTGCTCCAGACATAGTCAAAAAATTGGCGTAGGGGCTTATCAACCGCTACCTGAACGATAAGTGGCTTAGTCATTAATGTGGATTGGCTTGCCTAGGTTGCCTGTGGATAAGTCTGTGGATATCAATAAGTTTGCCATTGTCTTTTCATTGGCGTTCATTTTTAAAGGAGCGTGTGACCAGTAATTTATGACTATTTATTCAATTAAAACAATGATTTAGCGGTAATTATGTAGGAGTAATCTGAAATTTCAAGCGAATCTTACTGAATTTCTTATGCCCCACTTTGGGTGTGCATAACTTTGTGCATAACTTTTCGCATTGCACCAAATTGGGAGGGCTAACCTGGCTGCAGTTCAGCGCTACTTTCGGAGGGCTTGGGAGTGATTTATAACCGCCTCAACCAGCGCAGAAACATGCTCGGGAGGGGTAAATTGTGAAATGCCATGGCCTAAATTAAAAATATGGCCATCTAAGGGATGTAGATTGGGGCGCATGGGCGGTGCTGATGCCAAGCCATCGAGTATTTCACGCGCTAATTGCTGAATTTGGGGCGGTTCGGCAAATAAGGCAAGTGGGTCAATATTGCCTTGAAGTGCAATTGGTGTATTTGCCGCGACCAATTCCATACGTGCGCGCTGCAGGGAGATGGTCCAGTCTAGGCCAATGACATCTGCGCCAGCTTGTGCCATGTCGTTTAACCAGAGGCCGCCGCCCTTAGTGAAAATGATGATCGGCACTTTTCGCCCTTGGTGCTCTCGTGGCAGCTGCGCTATTACTTCACGCATGCTTGCTAAAGATACGCTTTGATACCACTTGTCGGGCAGCATTCCGCCCCAAGTATCAAAAATCATTAATGCTTGGGCGCCTGCTTCTAATTGCAAGGTTAAATATTGCGCTACCGATTGCGCATTGATTTTGAGAATCTGCGCCAGCAAGTCTGGCCGACTAAACATCATGGTCTTAGCATGGCGAAAGTCATCGGCGCTTGAGCCGTCAATCATGTAACAAGCCAATGTCCACGGCGACCCTGAAAAGCCAATCAGCGGCATACGCTGCTGACCATTTTGCATTAGTGCGCGACGAATTTCAGCAACTGCATCAAAAACATACTTTAGTTGATTCATATCTGCCACTTGCAACTTAGCTACATCATCAGCTGTGCGCAACGGCTTTGTAAAGCTAGGGCCTTCGCCTGCGGTAAATTGCAAA
>CAILUH010000200.1 GCA_903837335.1 uncultured beta proteobacterium
AAGATGGCGGTAGAGCGTAAGCGCGTAAGCACCTATTTAAATCAATTACCAAACCCAAGTCATTTTTTATTTGGCGATAAACCGAGTTCGGCTGATATTGTTACGGCAGTTTTAATTGGGCGCCTAAAAATGATTGGTGAATATAGTTTGGTGACCAATGATGCCAATGGCGCATCCTTAGATCATTGGTTTAGCCGCATGCAGCAACAAGTTGCTTTTCAGCAAGCAGATATCTGGCTGCACTTTCAATGGTGGCGAATTTTGCTAAGAGCTTGAGGGGAGCTAGCTTCAGTTAATTTAAAAAAGCCTGCTTAAAATAAAATTACCCAACCCATTAGCTTTTTAATTCCTGTGCTGCATTGAGAACTACCTGTCTTAACCATCTATGACCAAGATCGCGTTGATTTCTTTCATGCCAATAAGCGGAGTAATTAATTTTGGGTAGCTTTAGGGGCGGCTCTAATATTTGCAAAGCATGTTTTTCAGCTAATCTAATAGCCAAACCACGTGGAACTGCAGCGATAATATCGGTTCCTTGTAAGGCCATAGGTACGGTCATAAAATTTTGTAGTTGAAAGGTTAGCAGAAGTTTTTTTTGTAAGCGTTCAATAGCATGATTAATAACTAAGTGAGTCGTTCTTGTCCCTGCGCTTTCTGTGCGAGCATGAGGGAGGCTAATAAAATCTGTAAGATTTAGTTTACCTCTTAGGATTGGATGATCGCGATCAGCAATATATGAAATTTGATCTTGGAAAAGATGAAATGAGCGCAAAGATGGTGCTGGTTTGAGCAGCCAAGCAATTCGTAAATCAATCTCACCACGCTCAAGTAGTTCATATGCTTGATCAGGGTCTGGTGCTCGCACTACAATTCGAATGCCGGGGGCCTGGACGCGAATTTTTCTAATCACTAATGGAATCAACATATGCTCAGCATGTTCAGGAGCCGTTAAAACGAAAGTGCGGGTTGAATTTTTCGGATTAAAAGGGTGGGTTGCTTTGATGAGGCTTTTATAATTATCGACTAGGGTTTCTACTGACGGTTGTAGCCTAAGGGCTCGTTGAGTAGGAATCATCCCCCCGCGCGAACGCAATAAAAGAGGGTCGTCAAATAACTCGCGCAATTTATTAAGCGAGTGACTTAGCGTAGGCTGGCTAATGCCAAGGCGCTCTGCTGCCCTGGACACGCTTCTTTCCCGCATTAAGGCCAAAAAAGCAAAAAGTAATTTGATATCCATATTATGCAAATTATTAATAGTGATTATTCATATTATTTCATAGATAAATAATGGAATAACCCATAGAATGAGAAAAAACAGAAGATGGAGGCAAAATAATGAAATTACTTGTAAAGCTTATTTGGTGCTTTCTGACCTTAGCAGGGGGCTTCAATTTGGCCTATGCAGACTATCCAGCAGATAGGCCGATCAAAATGATCGTACCTTATCCACCTGGAGGCGGAACTGATAATGTGGCTAGAACTTTTGCTAAGTTTCTGAGCGATCGTATTAAGCAGCAAATTATTATTGAAAATCGCGCCGGAGCAAGCGGAGTTGTAGGTTCAGAATTTGTCGCTCGAGCGGCGCCTGACGGATACACAATGGAATATACGGTGGGAGATACGCATTCTGTTCTCCCTCACTTTTTTGCCAAACCACGCTACGATCCACTTAAAGACTTTATTCCTGTTGGTGTAGTGGGCAGTATGCCAAACGCTTTGATTGTTAATCCTAAAATCCCCGCAACAACCTTAGAGCAGTTTATTCAATTGGCTAAAGCCAATCCTGGTAAGTACACATACTCTACTTGGGGTTTGGGAAGCGGTGCTCATATTCGTACTGAGGCTTTTAATGACCTAGCAAAAATTAATATGCTACATATACCTTATCAAGGTTCTGGCCCATCATTTGCCGCCGTAGTTGGTGGCCAAGTAGACGTCACGATGGCGCCGCTTAGCTTGGCCTATGGGCATGTTAAATCAGGTGGGGTGCGTGTTTTAGGGGTTGACACTTTACAGCGCGTGCCTGAGGCACCTGAAGTGCCTACTTTTACCGAGCAAGGGGTTCCGATTACCCTTGCATTTTGGCAGGGGATTTTGCTACCCGCTAAAACCCCTCAAGCAATTGTTAATTACTTAAATCGAGAAATGAATGCGGTAATTGCTGATCCTGAGGCTAGGGCCGCTCTAACAAAAGCGGGAGTGATAGTGCGGCAATCTGGTATGACCCCACAAGAATTAACGGTTTACATGCAAAGTGAGTTCAACCGTTGGGGCCAACTAATTAAAGCAAATAATATTAAAGCAGAACAATAATGAAGAAAAATAATGTTCTAGTAGATCCAAGCACATTGGGATTTGATCGAGACTCCTTAAATCGCGTTCAAATACGTGTCGAAGGCGATATAGCAAATAAAAAATATGATGGTGCTCGAATTATGGTGGCCCGTAAGGGTCAGTTAGTTCTTGATTTAACACTAGGCTATGCCGAAAGAGAAACACGACGACCGATGCAGGAAGATGCTATTTTTAGCATTATGTCGGTATCCAAGGCTTTAACAGCAACAGCGTTGCTTCGCTGTGTCCAGCGTGGCGATGTCAGTTTACTAACGAAGGTTGCTGAAATCATCCCAGAATTTGCTAAACGCGGCAAAGAGGGTGTCACCGTTGGACATATCATTACCCATACTGCAGGTCTAGGTATGGCTCCGGCCCCAATTCCAATTCCCGATTTAGGTGTTTTAGAAAAGAGTGTTGCGGCAATTTGTGATTTACCACTTGAAACACCCCCCGGCGAAATAGTAAGTTATAGCGCAATGACGGGCTATACCATTTTGGCAGAAATTATTCGTCGATTAGATGAGAAAAAGCGCTCATTTAGGACCATCATGGCAGAGGATATTTTCCAACCACTAGGTATGTTTGACACCTCTTTTGGAATTTCTAAGCAATTAGATAATCGCCGTGTACCAGTTGTGGTTCGTGATCTAGATTCACCCGAGTTAAATCACCAATATTTAATGACGCGTGATAAAGGCATAACAGAAACTACTGAATTAGCCGCTGGGGGAGGCGGCTTTTCCACGGCACCTAATATTATGCGTTTTGCTGAAGCCTTGCGCCTGCAGGGAGAGTTGGATGGTGCACGAGTTTTGTCTCCGGCAATGGTGGCATTGATGACGTCAAATCAAACTGGTCTAAGACCCAATAGCATGATGAATAATTCCCGTGCTTTGCATGGTTTAGCTCCATTCCCTGCATATTTAGGTTTAGGTTTATTCCTGCGAGGCGAAGGCATCTTTCCAAGTCATATTGCTACATTAGCATCCTCTAAAAGTTTTGGAAGTTGGGGTCTGGGTTCAATGGCATTTTGGGTTGATCCAGAGCGTGAAGTTACATTTGTTGCTTTAACATCAGGAATTATGGAACGTATTCGTAGCCATATGCGCTTTCAATCGCTCGGAGATATGGTTTTATCTTCCTTAAATAAACTATAAATTATTATGACAAATGAATGCATCACTATTTTTAAAGGTGACACCAGTCGCTTAAGAAATACCATTCCAATGACAGAAAGATTAGCGCCAGAATTTTTTGACGAAGAAGTAAAAAAAATATTTTCCAAGTCGTGGCTCATTATTGGTACCTCAAAGGAATTAGTGGAGAAAGGAAGTTACATAGTGACTGACGTACCTCCTCTCAAGGCCTCTTTAATCATAGTTCGTGGCGAAGACGAAAAAATTCGAGTATTTCGCAATATATGTCGACATCGGGGCGATAAATTAGTGCACGGCAAAGAAGGCTGCAGTAAATTTTTTCAATGTCAATTTCATGCTTGGACATTTTCAAATACCGGCAATTTAATTGGGGTTACGGACGCAACCCAATTCAAAGATATGAAAAAAGATGAATTGGGTCTAATAGAGATTCATTCTGAAGTTTGGGAAGACATCGTATTCGTTAATTTTGAAGAGCATCCTACGCAGACTCTAAAAGAGTGGCTTGGAGATATTTATGGTCAATATAAAGGGTTTTCTGATAACAGAGTTAAGGTAGCGGATCACCGAGTAGTCGTTAATACTAATTGGAACTTAGCAGTTAATGCATTTTGTGAGGGGTATCACAATATTTTTATTCATAAAAATACAGTACCAGATTATCAAGGTAGCCCAAGCAATCCAAATCGACATCGCCCTTACTTAGAGGTAGGAAAACATTTTGGCCGTTATTCTGCTCATGGTAATCCTAACCATAAGCCAACTCCAGCAGAAGGTATTTTCTATAAATATTCTCGCCCAATGTTTCCGTCATTTGTTCAGTTTGAGATGGATAAATTGCCCATTGGGGTAAATCCATCCCGGTTTAAGCAGTGGGCATTTGACATCGTGCATTTATTTCCCAATATTGTGATTGGTCCACAAGCTAATACCAATTCAATTATGCTTTTTTGGCCCATCTCGCACAATAAAACTGATATTCGAGTGATGCGTTTTAGTTATAAAACTGATAAACCTTCTGACCGTATTGCTCAAGCCCACTCCTTAGTGCGGAATCGTGAGGTATTACGCGAAGATTTGGCAACCATGGAAACTCAATACGAGAGTATTGCAAGTGGAGGTTTGCCATACATGTTCTTGTCAGAGCAAGAACAATTAATTCAAAATCATTATCGTGCGGCTGATGATATGCTGAATGAGGAGACTTAGATATATGAGTAATCAAAATCTTCCTTCACAATTTTGGGATTTACAGAAATTTGTTGACGAGTGGGCATTAGATAATGAGGCAGCAAGATATCAAAAATTACACTCAGTTACGTTGCCCCAATTAAAAGTTTTTTATGAGGCAATGTTGAGTCGCATTGAAATCATCCTACCTTATTTGGATCAATATACAATTTCTTCACTGCCATCAGATGCAAAAGTTTTATATAATTTGACCATGACTTTTGCTGAAACAGCCCATCCAGTTGACCTCAACTGGACTGATGTAGATTTCCCCGACGCTTATGCTTGGGACCAATTTGAATTTAGAACAGTTAGCGTCACTGGCTAAAATTAATTTTTTTAATAAAAGGACAAAATTATGAGTGACAAAATTAATGTATTTGCTTCATTTTATCCAAAAGAAAATTATCTGAATGATGTACAAAAAATTCTAGCTAACATGGTTGAGCCTACGCGCGCTGAGCCAGGTTGCTATCAATATGATTTTTTTAAATCTAATACAGGTAATAGCTTTCACTTGGTTGAATGTTATGCCGGCCAATCTGCGCTTGCAGCGCATCGTGAAACTGAACACTATAAAACCTACCGCAAGTTAATTGAGGCGCTATTAGAAAAACCTATTACAGTAATTGTGATGGAAGAAATTGACGTAAAAAGATAAATACCAGTTTTAATGGCTCTTATTTTCTATTGCTTTATGTTGTTATAAAGCGTCCATCTAACATTTCAGCTTTGGGTCTAATCCAAAATGTCATGTTCGAGAGTGCTTGATAAACATATGCATCCTCGAGTGTGGCTTCAATCTTAGCCAAACAAACAATCTGATATAAGCCACCTGTTTTAACGTGCTCTACTTTTTGCCCGGGAATAAATTCTTTAATTTGGTTCAAATTAAAGGCCTTTCGTATAAAGATACTAGAATTAGAGGATGGATCATACACATCATGTCTCTAGTCAGCCGAATTCCTCTGACCATTCTCAACTAAAAGACCCGGTTTGTAATATGAATGTTACCGATCAGTCGGTACATCATTTTGACTATCAGCATCATCCATATTATTTTTGTGGGGCCAAATGCCGCACCAAATTTATTGCTGACCCGCAGGCCTATTTACACCCTATCCCTAAAGAGCCTGAACCTGTAAAGCCGGGAGCAATTTATACCTGCCCCATGCACCTTGAAATTCGCCAAGACCATCCCGGCAGTTGCCCCTTGTGTGGCATGGCTTTAGAGCCAGAGATACCCAGTCTTGATGAAGGCGAAAATCCGGAGTTAATTTCCTATCGACGTCGTTTTTGGTGGACTTTACCCCTGACATTGAGCGTTTTTATTCTGGCGATGTTTAACGAGTCTTTGCATTTAGTCTCGATGGCCAGTTCGAGCTGGCTTGAGCTCGTTTTGGCTACCCCAGTCGTTTTATGGGCTGGCTGGCCTTTCTTTGTTCAAGCTTGGGTATCAATTCAAAATCGTAGCCCCAATATGTTCACGCTGATTGGCATGGGTACCGGTGCTGCCTATATTTATAGCTTAGTTGCAACCTTCGTACCGAGTGTTTTTCCAAGTTCATTTACTTCTATGGGGCGGGTTTCGGTTTACTTTGAAGCTGCGGCCGTCATTATTTCCTTAACGTTAGTTGGGCAGTTGATGGAGTTGCGCGCACGTTCGCAAACTTCAGCAGCAATTCGTTCTTTATTAGGCTTAAGTCCCAAAAACGCACGGCGCATCGGTGTTGATGGCAAGGAGGAAGATGTGCCCTTGGAGGCGGTACAGCTGGGTGATTTAATTCGGGTACGGCCGGGAGAGAAAATACCGGTTGATGGTGAAGTAGTGGAGGGTGCCAGTTATGTCGATGAAGCGATGATTACAGGCGAACCGGTGCCTGTTAGTCGTAAAGCCGGTGGTAAAGTGATAGGCGCTACTTTGAATACGAATGGCACTCTAGTAATTCGTGCTGAGCGCATTGGTTCTGAGACGATGTTGGCGCAAATCGTGCAAATGGTGGCCCAAGCACAGCGCTCCAAAGCCCCAATGCAAAAGATGGCTGATGTAGTCTCAACCTATTTTGTACTCTCAGTCGTGAGCATTGCCTTGCTCAGTTTTTTTGCTTGGGGTTTATTTGGCCCGCAACCCAGTTGGGTCTTCGGCTTAATTAATGCAGTTTCGGTATTAATTATTGCCTGTCCCTGCGCGCTGGGTTTGGCAACGCCAATGTCGATTATGGTCGCCAGCGGAAAGGCCGCATCCCAAGGTGTTCTCTTTCGAGATGCGGCAGCGATTGAAAATCTCTGTAAAGTGAATACCTTAATCGTTGATAAAACTGGCACGCTTACTGAAGGTCGTCCAAAAGTAGAGCGCATTATCTCTATTGGCAACTATAGCGAGCAAGAAATTTTACAACTGGCTGCGAGTGTTGATCACAGTAGTGAACATCCCCTTGCTGCCAGTATTGTGACGGCAGCTGTTGAGAAAAATTTAGAGTTAGATCGGGTTGAGCATTTTGAAGCTGTACCTGGGATGGGCGTGAAGGGCGTTATCAATGGGCACCAGCTGGCAATTGGTAACGCTGAATTAATGGCTGTAAACCAGGTAAACCTTGGCCATTCTTCAGCAATACAGGAAGCGTTGGCGCAGGGCGCAACGGTGATGTATTTAGGGGTCGACCAACAGTTTGCTGGCGCTATCGTGCTATCCGATCCCATTAAAGCAAGCTCGGCAGAGGCCCTTGCTAGCCTGCAAGGCCTCGGTATCAAGATTGTGATGGCCTCTGGAGATCATCAGCTGGCCGCCGAAGCAATTGGCGCAAGACTAGGTATTAGCGAAGTTTATGGTAACGTAAAGCCGGCCGATAAATTAGCACTAGTTGAGCGTCTTCAAAAAGCGGGCCGGATTGTAGCGATGGCCGGTGATGGAATTAACGATGCCCCTGCCTTAGCTAAAGCCAATATTGGTATTGCCATGGGCACTGGTACTGACGTTGCGATTAACAATGCCCAAATTACTTTGGTGAAGGGCGATTTACGCGGCATTGCCCAAGCATTTTTAATCTCGCGGGCAACCGTACGTAATATGAAACAAAATTTAGCTTTTGCAATGGTTTATAACGCCTTAGGCGTACCGATTGCTGCAGGTGTGTTGTATCCATTTCTTGGTATTTTGTTATCACCGATGATTGCAGCAGTGGCAATGAGTTTTAGCTCTGTTTCCGTGATCACTAATGCATTGCGTTTGAAATGATGGATGATTTATTAAAGCAAGCCATCACTGCATTTGAGGCCGGTAATTTCTCCGCCTGCGAGCTTACCTTAGATGAGGCCCTAAAAGCCGAGCCTAATCATGTATCGGCTTTGCAGATTTATGGTTTAGTTAAAGCTAGCCAAGGTCAGCATCAAGCTGCAGCCAGCTTCTTACAACAAGCCGTCCAGATTGATCCACAAGATGCTGGGCTGCAATTTAATTTGGCAAAAGCCTTATCTGAGTCCGATCAAGAGCAGGCCGCTTTAGCTCACCATGAGTTAGCTACTCAATTAACCCCCTTTAATGCCGCAGCATGGCTTAATTTTGGCATTAGTTTATTTAAGTTAGGTAATTATGAGGAGGCTCTTAGCTGCTATCAAAAAGCCTTAGCTATACAAGATTCCAATGCTGTTGCTTGGTTCAACCAGGGATTAGCGCTTAAAGCTTTGGGGCGTAACGAAGCGGCACTCAATGCCTATGGTCGAGCCATACAAATTAAGCCAGATTATTTCGAAGCTTGGCTTAATACGGCCATCTTATTTACGCAACTCCATTACGAAGATAAAGCCTTAATTGCCTACGAAAAAGCCTTAGCCATAAAACCGAACTACGACTATTTATTTGCCATGCCATTTAATCTAAAAATGACCATGGGTAATTGGATTGGCTATGAAGCTGCCTTAGCAGCCATTCTTAATCAGGCTAGCGTTGGCGAAAAGGCAATAACCCCATTTGGAATGCTTGCCATCTCTAGTAGTCCTGAGTTGCAACTTGCTGTCGCAAAACAATATACCCAAAAAAGGGCCAAAGCTGATTTAGCTTTACCAGCGATCGCAAAACGTCAGCGTAGTCAGAAAATTCGCCTGGCTTATTATTCAGCAGATTTTCGTAATCATGCAGTTACTCAACTCATTGCTGGTTTATTTGAGAATCACAATAAAGCCCAATTTGAAGTTATTGCTTTTTCGTTTGGCCATGATAATAATGCCGAAATTTTTCAGCGAATTAATCAATCCTTAGATCAATTGGTTGACATTCAGGGCATGAGTGACCATGAGGTAGCGAAACTGTCACGCGAAATGGAAATTGATATTGCAGTGGATTTAATGGGTTTAGTGCAAGATAGTCGGCCTGGTTTATTGGCGTATCGGGCGGCGCCAATTCAGGTCAATTACCTGGGATATCCAGGTACGATGGGCGCTGACTATATCGATTACATTATTGCTGATCACACCTTAATTCCCGCAGATTGCCGGCAATATTATTCAGAAAAAATTGCCTATCTCCCTTTTTCTTATCAGGCTAATGACAATAAAAAACAGATTGCAGAAAAAATAGCTTCGCGTATTGAACTAGGTTTACCTGAACAAGGTTTTGTTTTCTGTTGCTTTAATAATAATTACAAAATTACCCCCTCCACATTTGACTCATGGATGCGGATTTTGGGTCAGGTAGAAGGTAGTGTTTTATGGCTTTTAGAAGACAACCGATTTATTGCGCAAAACTTGCGCTTAGAGGCAATTAAAAGAAATATTAAGCCCGAGCGCTTAATATTTGCACCGCGTCTAAGCTTAGCCGAGCACTTAGCGCGCCACCGGGCTGCTGATTTATTCTTGGACACATTACCCTACAATGCGCATACCACTGCCAGTGATGCGCTCTGGGCTGGTTTGCCCGTCTTAACTTGTAAGAATGCTTCTTTTGCAAGTCGAGTTGCAGCTAGCTTACTTAATGCGATTGACTTGCCAGAGTTAATTACTACGAACT
>CAILUH010000201.1 GCA_903837335.1 uncultured beta proteobacterium
AAAGAAACTTATGGCGTGCCAGTTGAAGAAATTCAAATTGGTATTAAAAATGGCGTACGCAAAATCAATATTGATACTGATATTCGTTTGGCCATGACAGCTGCCATTCGCCGTTATTTATTTGAAAACCCTGGTAAGTTTGATCCACGGGATTATTTAAAGCCTGCCCGTGAAGCTGCCAAACTGATTTGTATTGCTCGTTTTACCGAGTTTGGTTCCGCAGGGCAGGCCAGCAAAATTAAACCCATTTCCTTGGAAAAAATGGCCGCGCGGTATCGTGCCGGTGAGTTAGCGCAGATCGTTAAATAAAATGGCCGCTCTCTATACTAGTTCGATTCAGTCTTTGCCTTTATTGTCTAAGGGCAAAGTGCGTGATGTCTATGCAATTGGCGACGATAAATTACTCATGATCACGACCGATCGCTTATCGGCTTTTGATGTCATCATGGGTAAACCGATTCCTGAAAAGGGAATTGTGCTGAATAAAATGGCCAATTTTTGGTTTCAAAAGCTTGCGCACCTAATTCCAAATCATTTAACGGGCATTAATCCTGAATCAGTGGTTAGTGCAAATGAGGTAGAGCAGGTCAGAGGTAGGGCGGTTGTTGCAAAGCGCCTGCAACCTATTTTGGTCGAAGCCGTAGTACGCGGCTATTTGGCCGGCAGTGGCTGGAAAGAATATCAGGCGAGTGGCAGTGTCTGTGGCATTGCTTTACTAGCAGGCTTACAGAATGCGCAGAAATTGCCGGCACCCATTTTTACTCCTGCTGCAAAAGCAGCCGCAGGGCACCATGATGAAAATATTACCTTCGCTGAAATGGTCAAACGCATTGGGGCGCCGCTGGCAGAGCAAATTCGCGCAGTTAGTATTCAGCTCTACCAAGAGGCCGCCGCTTTTGCTGCGGAACGGGGCATCATCATTGCTGATACGAAATTCGAATTTGGTCTAGATGCAAATAATCAACTCGTTTTAATGGATGAAATTTTAACTGCGGATTCATCACGGTTTTGGCCTGCGGAAACGTATCAGGTTGGTATGAATCCACCCTCTTACGATAAACAGTTTATTCGTGATTGGCTCGAAGCTATTTTAATTGATGGTAAGCCATGGACCAAGCAGGCTCCTGCTCCCGACTTGCCCGATGAAGTCATTAATCGAACTGCAGAAAAATATCGAGAAGTGTTAGCACGTTTAACCCAAACTGAATTAACGTAAGCTGAATGAATGAAGGTACCGGTAAGGAAATTACATGAGCACTAAAAAACCACTGATTGGTATTGTGATGGGCTCGGATTCTGATTGGAGCACCATGGAAGTGGCTGCGCAAATTTTGGAACAATTTGCTGTGCCCTTTGAGTCGCAAGTACTTTCTGCTCACCGCATGCCAGATGCGCTATTTAGCTATGCAGAGCAAGCGCAAGCGCGTGGTTTACGTGCCATTATTGCTGGCGCAGGAGGCGCAGCGCATTTACCGGGTATGTTGGCAGCCAAAACGCAGGTTCCCATCTGTGGAGTTCCAGTGCCCAGTAAATATTTACGTGGTGAAGACTCTTTATATTCCATTGTGCAAATGCCCAAGGGTATCCCAGTGGCTACGTTTGCTATTGGCGAAGCGGGTGCCGCTAACGCAGCTTTATATGTGATTGCGACACTGGCTTTGGATGATCCTGAATTAAGTCAAAAATTAGCTGTTTTTCGTACCGAACAAACGGCGAAAGCAAGTGCGATGACATTACCGCGGAGCCCTTAAGTATGGTGAAGCAAGATAGAGAGAGAAGATAGTGAGACAAGATGCTTGAGCATTTAACGCCGATATTACCCGGCGCGTATTTGGGTATGTTGGGCGGCGGGCAACTAGGTCGCATGTTTACTCAGGCAGCGCAAGCAATGGGCTATAAAGTTTGCATTCTTGATCCAGATCCGCTCAGCCCAGCCGGTGCTATTGCCGAAAAACATTTACAAGCGAACTTTACAGATAGTGCGGCCTTAAAAGAAATGGCAGCTATCTGTAGGGCAGTCAGTACTGAATTTGAAAATGTTCCAGCCCAAACCTTAGATGAGTTAGAGGCTCTCGGTGTATATGTGGCGCCTCGTAGTGACAGTGTTTCTATTGCACAAAACCGCATTGCTGAGAAAACTTTCTTAAGTACATGGAAATCTGCAGTCAATATTGGTCCTGTACCTTATTGCGTGATTGAAAATCAAGCGGCAATCGATGCGCTAGATGAAAATCTATTGCCAGGAATTTTAAAATTAGCACGACTAGGCTATGACGGCAAAGGTCAGATCACCGTTCATTCGCCAGTCGAACTCAAGCAAGCTTGGCATGATTTTGGTCAGGTTCCCTGCGTACTTGAAAAGCGCATGGATTTAGCCTTTGAGGTATCCGCTTTGGTTGCTCGCGGTTACGATGATGCGGTAGTGGTCTACCCGATTGCCCAAAATATTCACCGTAATGGTATTTTGCACACCAGTACCGTACCAGCGCCTTCACTTAATCCCGATCAAGAAAAGCGCGTGCTTCAGGCAGCGAAGAACTTAATTCGCCATCTAAATTATGTGGGTATTTTATGCATTGAATTTTTTGTACTGAAGAGCGGAGAAATTTTTGCAAACGAAATCGCTCCCCGGCCCCATAATTCTGGGCACTACACGATGGATGCAAGTGTCACCAGTCAATTTCAACAACAGGTGCGTGCGATGGCACGCTTGCCCTTAGGCGATACCCGCTTATTAACCCCGGTTTCGATGCTAAATTTATTA
>CAILUH010000202.1 GCA_903837335.1 uncultured beta proteobacterium
AAAACCCGCCGGGCATCAGGACTGATAAAAGCTTGGTGAATAGCCCTCGGCAGAATGCCAATGCGCGGCAATAAACCCAAACGCTTCAGCGCTGGAATTTGAATCAGCAGCTGCAGTAGGCCGCCGACCAAAACCCCAATACTAAGTGCATAAATCGGTTGTGCCAGATGGGGGGCAAGCCAAATGGCGCTGACGATTAAGGCCAGATTAAGTAATACGGGCGTAAAAGCGGGGAGGGCAAAACGCTGATAGGTATTTAAAATACCCGCTGAAAGAGAAACGAGTGAGATGAAGCCAATATAAGGAAACATGATCCGGGTCATGACCACGCTGGCCTCAAAGGCTGGTCCACCCGTAAAACCCGTGGCGATCAATAAAATCAGTATTGGCGCCCCCAAAACCCCCAGCCCAACAGTAAAAAGTAACGCCCAAAATAAGAGGGTGGCAACAGCATTAATGAGCACCTTAGATTGACCTGGCTCACCACGGGCGACGCTTTCTCCCAAAATCGGCACAAAAGCTTGCGAAAAAGCGCCTTCGGCGAATAAACGCCGCAGTAAATTAGGCAATCTAAAAGCAACGTTATAGGCATCAGTCCACTCTGAGGCCCCAAAACTACGGGCAATCAGGGTCTCACGTAAAAGGCCAGTTATCCGGGATAACATCGTCAAAGCACTTACTTTGGCGGCAGCGGAAAGCAGATTCATGGGCTGATTTTCCCCTATTTAATGGTCTACTGGGCTTTTTTGGCCCTTTCAGGTAAAATCTTGGTTTTTAGCGATCACTGAAGGCTTCACCCAAGTGCTCGTATATTTTGACAAATCGTAATGAATAGGCAGGTTTAAAGATGGCCAATACCGCACAAGCGCGCAAACGCGCTCGGCAAGCAGTTAAACAAAATGAGCACAATTCGAGCTTGCGTTCGAAGTTACGCACATCCATTAAGGCTGTTCGTAAAGCAGTTGAGGCGGGTGATAAAGCAGCTGCAGCGAAAGTATTTATCGCCACTCAAGTCACTATCGACAAAATTACGGATAAAAAAATTGCCCATAAAAATACTGCTGCGCGACAAAAATCGCGTTTATCAGCTGCTATTAAGGCGATGGCTTAGTTCTTTTTTCGTAATTCTACTCAAGCCCGCTCCATTTTTGAGCGGGTTTTTGTTTTAAAGCGTAGCTTCAGGTTTTAGGTTCGAAGACACAAGCCTCCTCAATCGGAAGGCCATTGTCTTTAGCAAAATTGAGAACAAAGTCAAGCGCCTTTGGATCTAGATCATGGAGGCGGGTATCGATGACAACGAATTTAACATTGGCAATTACGACAGGTCGAGCGAATGGAGAATAAGTAAAGCGAGGATCACCAGTGTCACCGAGGGGTCGAAAGCTTGCCATGACTCCGCATAGGCGTTCAGCCCAGTCACTGGGTCTAAAGGGGTTACCATTTGCAGTTATGCCTTGGATGAACAGCGTTTTATGAATCACGTGTTAAGACAGTCAAGATAAATCAATATGAGCTTAAGATTATTATTTTAGTGGGTGATATTTTGGACAAGATGCAAAGTAAATCTGTTTCTGGACATGCTAGTTTAGCTTCCTTAGCTAAACCGCAGGTTCCAGGCCAAATAAAACATTACCTCCAGTTTGTTGATTTAACACGCGCTGAATACGATTATTTGCTCTCGCGCACAGCTTGGTTAAAAGAGCGCTTTAAACGTTACGAAACTTGGCACCCTTTGCACGATCGAACGCTGGCGATGATTTTTGAAAAACATTCAACCCGCACGCGTTTGTCGTTTGAGGCTGGTATACATCAGTTGGGTGGTCACGCGGTCTATCTCAATACCCGTGACACGCAATTGGGCAGAGGTGAGCCAGTGGAAGATGCTGCACAGGTCATTTCGCGGATGACGGACATTATTATGATTCGCACGTTTGGTCAAGACATCATCGAGCGCTTTGCCGCAAACTCGCGGGTGCCAGTCATTAATGGTTTAACCAACGAATTTCATCCCTGCCAAGTGTTAACGGATATTTTTACGTTTGTCGAGGCCCGTGGGCCGATTCAAGGAAAAACCGTTGCCTGGGTTGGTGATGCCAATAATATGGCTTACACCTGGATTCAAGCTGCCGAGTGCTTAGATTTTCAATTGCGCTTTTCGGCGCCAGAAGGATATCAACTTGATCGGGCGCGTTTGAGTGGTGCAGCTTTAAATCACCTCATGATCTGTGCTGATCCGCGTGATGCAGTAAAGGGAGCCGACTTAGTAACGACCGATGTCTGGACTAGCATGGGATATGAAGATCAAAATACCATGCGGATGAAGGCATTTAAAGATTGGATGGTCACAGAAGAATTGATGGCTCTAGCCAATCCAAGTGCCTTATTTATGCATTGCTTACCGGCACATCGGGGCGAGGAAGTGAGTGCTGCGGTGATTGACGGACCCCAAAGCGTCGTTTGGGAAGAGGCCGAAAATCGCTTACATGTACAAAAGGCTTTAATGGAATACTTATTATGTGGGCAAATTTCTGCCGCGGGCAGCCCTGTTTGATAATGTACGAACCAATTTAATACGAGTGCAATAATGTCTGAAATCAAAAAAGCAGTCTTAGCTTATTCTGGCGGTCTTGATACCAGCGTGATCTTGAAGTGGCTACAAGATACCTATCAATGTGAAATCGTCACCTTTACTGCTGATCTGGGTCAGGGCGAAGAGCTTGAACCGGCCCGCACTAAAGCCTTGCAATTTGGCATTAAACCGGAAAATATTTTTATTGACGACTTACGTGAAGAATTTGTGCGGGATTTTGTTTTCCCCATGTTTCGCGCTAATGCAATTTACGAAGGCGAGTATTTATTAGGCACTTCTATTGCTAGGCCCCTCATTGCAAAACGCCAAATTGAAATTGCTCGCCAAGTAAAGGCAGACGCAGTTTCCCATGGCGCCACTGGCAAGGGTAATGATCAGGTACGTTTTGAGTTAGGTTATTACGCTCTTGAACCTGGTATTAAGGTTATTGCGCCATGGCGAGAGTGGGATTTATTGTCGCGCGAAAAATTAATGGCTTACGCCGAGAAGCATGGCATTCCCATTGAGATGAAACACAAGCAAGGTGGTTCACCATACTCAATGGACGCAAATCTATTACATATTAGTTACGAAGGACGGCACTTAGAAAATCCGAATGCGGAAGCTGAAGAATCGATGTGGCGTTGGACTGTTGCAGCCGAAAAAGCACCCGATACCGCTGCTGTCATTGAAATTGAATTTCGTGCAGGCGACCCGATTGCGATTGACGGCAAAGCCTATCAACCCCACGAACTTTTAGCCGAATTAAATCGTCTCGGTGGCATGCATGGCATTGGCCGACTCGATTTAGTCGAAAACCGCTTTGTAGGCATGAAGAGTCGCGGCTGCTATGAAACGCCGGGCGGCACGATTTTGCTTAAAGCCCATCGGGGTATTGAAAGTATTACGCTAGACCGTGAAGTAGCCCACTTAAAAGA
>CAILUH010000203.1 GCA_903837335.1 uncultured beta proteobacterium
AAATGCCTTTCTGGCACGAATGCAAACTACCAATTAAAAGAAGATGGCAATGTAAAGGTAACGAATCGTTGCAAAGTTGAAGGTGGTGAGATGGCTCAGGCAATTGGCACCGCTAGGCAAATAGGGGGTGCTACGTCACCTAAACTTGAGGTCCGTTTTGCTCCTGACTGGTTAGCAATATTGCCCTTTGTGTGGGGCGATTATTGGGTGATTGATCTCGATCCCCAGTATCAATTAGCTGCTGTTAGCGACCCACGGCGCGAGTACCTCTGGATCTTATCGCGCACGCCCAAGGTAAATCAAAAATCTTACGATGATTTATTGCAACGGCTCGTCGCCCAGCAATTTGATTTAACTCAATTGAGCCTCACACCGCAAGACTAAATTTAATCATTTAGTTCTTCAGGTGCGATAGTATTTACTCAACCTTGCCAATTTTTTTCACGGCGATGGCCAGTTCCCCCGCATCTTTATCCCAGTAAGTTTTAAACTCGGGCGCATCGAGATACATAACTGGGCTACCTGAATTACCAATAATTTCTTTTACTTTTTCATCATTGGCAGCGAGTTTGGCAGCTTCGCGTAATTTATTGACAATGGCATCTGGTGTATTGCTAGGGACAAATAAACCAGACCACTGGGCAAATTCAATGGGTACCCCCATCTCTTTAAAGCTCGGCACATCAGGCAGACTAACTAGGCGCGCGTTACCCCAATGCGCTAGAGCCCTTAATTTACCGGCTTTAATATATTGCACCACTGACGATGGTCCAGTAGCCACAGCGTCAACTTGACCACCGAGTAAGGCCACAATAGCGGGACCCGCTCCTGTATAGGGAATATGCACCATATAAAATTTTTCGTTTACTTTCAGCATTTCCATCGGCACATGCATAGTGCCGTAATTGCCAGATGAGCCAAAGTTATATTTTCCTGGCGATGCTTTCATGGCAGCAAGAAATTGTTTATACGTTTTCCAAGGGCTATCACTGCGCACTACCAAAACAGTAGGATCAGCAGTAAAGCGGGCTATGGGCTTGAGTTGATTGAGTTGAAATGAGGGCGTTTTCCCTAAAATTTTATCGGCCTCAGGAATAATTGAAATCGAGGACAAGGCCATCAAAATAGTATAGCCATCAGGTTTTGATTTAGCGACTGCCGCCATACCCACACCACCCCCAGCGCCAACTTTATTTTCAATAATTACCGCTTGGCCTAAGCTACGTGACAGCGCTTCAGCCACTGGGCGCGCTACCGTATCAGCAACTCCCCCCGGCGGGAAAGGTACGACCATCGTAATCGGGTGATTAGGCCACGCCTCTTGCGCATGTGCAGCATTGGTAAAAAAGGCGCATAGCAAAGTTAATAATCCCAGTGCTGTACTCAAGATTAAAATAAACGGTTGGGGTAAACCCGAAAGGGGTAGCGCTGGTCTCATATTTTTATGTTCTTGAATGATCGAATTCATATCCTACTACAATCATTTCCAGTTCAATAAATTCGCTTGAGGAGAAGTACTTCATGAAATTTGCGGCTTTTAGTTTGCGTCAAGGTAGTCCTGAGGAAACCCAGCGCGTGCGGGT
>CAILUH010000204.1 GCA_903837335.1 uncultured beta proteobacterium
AGCTGGCATCACATTTTTCATGCCAGGTGTGGCTTTGACAAATGAACAGCCAATGATCGAAGCAATAATCGAAATACCGCCCAAGACTAAGGGATAAATAATGGCCGCAATAGGTGCGCCTGAAACCATCATGGCGCCCAAAACCATCGTTGCAATTAAGGTCACGGCATACGTTTCGAATAAGTCAGCTGCCATCCCTGCGCAATCACCGACGTTATCACCGACGTTATCGGCAATAACGGCAGGGTTACGGGGATCATCCTCAGGAATGCCCGCTTCAACTTTGCCCACTAAGTCGGCTCCCACATCAGCGCCTTTGGTAAAAATACCGCCTCCCAAACGCGCAAAAATTGAAATGAGGGAGGAACCAAAGGCAAAACCAATTAAGGGGTGCAATACCGCCGAGAGATCTTGCCCGCCACCAATGGAAACCAGAAACATGAAAAATAAAGCCACACCAAGCAGGCCTAAGCCAACCACCAGCATACCGGTAATTGCGCCGCCTTTAAAGGCGACATTAAGCGCTTCATTCATGCCGACAGTCGCTGCTTGTGCAGTGCGTACATTCGCTCTGACCGACACATTCATGCCAATAAAGCCACAAGCGCCAGACAATACTGCGCCCAGAACAAACCCCATGGCAGTGGCAATGTCTAAAAATAGCGCAATCAAAATCGTCAGCACGATGCCGACGATCGCAATCGTTTTGTACTGGCGTGAGAGATAGGCGGCTGCGCCCTGCTGAATTGCCGCGGCAATTTCTTCCATTTTGGCGTTGCCGGTATCTTGTTTCAAAATCCAGCGCCGCATCAAAAAGCCATACAGAACGGCAATCACACCGCAGATTAAAGAAAAATACAGGCCTAATGTGACATTACTCATAGCTTCAATCTCCAAAAAAACGAACCATAGAAGTATCCAACACAAACTATAACTTCTCACTTTGCTAATATCAGGGTATCCACTAATTTTTTCCGGAAAAACCCTCATGAGTCTTGATAATGTCACCCCAGGCAAAAATTCACCCACCAACTTCAATGTGATTATTGAAATTCCGATGAACGCTGACCCCATTAAATATGAGGTAGACAAGGAAACGGGGGCAATTTTTGTCGACCGTTTTATGGGTACTGCGATGCATTACCCCTGTAACTATGGCTATATTCCCCAAACTATCGCTGGCGATGGCGACCCCGTAGATGTGCTGGTCATTACCCCTTTCCCGCTAATTCCTGGGGTGGTTGTCAGCTGTAGGGCTATCGGCCTCTTGCAGATGGAAGATGAGGCTGGCCAAGACGCTAAGCTATTAGCCGTACCAGAAGACCGTATTTTGTCGATTTATACCCACTGGCAAAAGCCAGAAGATATGAATCCCTTACGCCTAAATCAAATTAAGCACTTTTTTGAACATTACAAAGACCTCGAAGTGGGTAAATGGGTCAAAGTGAGCGGTTGGGGCGGCGTAGCCGAAGCCCACCAAGAGATAGTTGCGGGGGTTAAGCGTTACCAAGAGGAAAAAAGGGTTTGATCACACTTGCCTTAGCGCAACTAAACCCTAAATTAGGCGATTTAGAGGGCAATGCAGCCTTGATTGCCAGTGCAGCGCAGGCTGCCCACGCAGCAGGCGCCAAACTCCTGCTCACCCCAGAGTTAGCCTTAACTGGCTATCCGCCAGAAGATCTTTTGCTACGCCCAGCATTTATTACCGCGGCAGAAAATACCCTAGCCGAGCTCTGCAAAGTCCTGGGGGCATACCCAAACCTGTCTGTTGTCGTTGGGCATCCCCAGCGTTCTGCAGTAGGACTGCAAAATTGTGCCTCTGTCTTACGCGATGGCAAAGTCATCGCTTGCTACGCTAAACAACAATTGCCCAATCATGAAGTGTTTGATGAGGTGCGTTACTTTGTCCCTGGAAATCAGCCTTGCATCTTTGAGGTCGATGGCTTACCGATTGGCCTCCTCTTATGTGAAGATGCGTGGCATGAGGGCCCTGCTCTCCAAGCTAAAAATGCGGGGGCGCGCTTATTGGCTGTCTTAAATGCATCGCCCTACCACCTTGAAAAAAATACCTTGCGCCTCACTGTGTTGCGGGAACAAGTGAGCCTTACCCAGCTGCCCTTGGCATATGTGAATATGGTGGGCGGGCAAGATGAATTGGTATTTGATGGGGGCTCTTTTGTGATGAACTCCCAAGGTCAAACTGTTTTTACCATGCCCCAATTTGAAAGCGGTCTGGGGCTAGTCAACGTCACTGCACTTGGAGAGCCGGAAGGTGCATTGACTGCGCTGGCTGCTAATGCCGAAAACATGAATTCCATTGAGGCGCAAGTGTATGCAGCCTTGGTGATGGGTGTGCGCGATTACGTGCAAAAAAATCATTTTTCTGGCGTGATCATCGGCCTTTCTGGCGGCGTCGATTCAGCACTGGTATTGGCGATTGCTGTGGATGCACTGGGTGCTGATCAAGTTCGTGCAGTGATGATGCCTTCGCCTTATACAGCTGATATTTCATGGTTAGATGCGCGCGAACTCGCTAACAATGTCGGTGTGCAATACGATGAAATTCCCATTAGTGGGCCAGTGGCTGCATTAGAAGAGGCCTTAGCAGAACAATTTACTGGTTTAGCGCCCGATGCGACAGAAGAAAATATTCAAGCGCGGGTGCGAGGCACATTATTGATGGCACTCTCGAATAAAACAGGCCGCTTAGTTTTAACTACGGGTAATAAAAGTGAGATGGCAGTCGGTTATTGCACGCTTTATGGCGATATGGCTGGTGGCTTTGCGGTGATTAAAGATATTGCCAAAACCTTGGTATACAAACTATGTCGTTATCGCAATCAACTGGATCCAATTATCCCTGAACGTATTCTCACGCGGGCACCATCAGCTGAATTACGTGATAACCAAACTGATCAAGATAGCTTACCTAGTTACGAAGTGCTGGACGCTATTTTGGAACGTTACATGGAACAAAATCAATCGCTTGCCGAGATCGTTGCTGCCGGTTTCGACGCTGCAAGTGTTGAAAAAGTCACACGTCTCATCAAACTCAATGAATATAAGCGGCGCCAAGCCCCTCCAGGCGTGCGCATAACCAACCGTGCCTTTGGTCGTGATTGGCGTTATCCCATTACTTCCGCGTTTCGCGCCTAAATTCCTGCATCTAAGGTTATGATTACTAAATCTATTGAGGAGAATTAGATGAAGCTCATTACATCTATCATTAAACCGTTTAAGCTGGACGAAGTGCGCGAAGCCATGGCAGACGTTGGCGTTACTGGCTTAACTGTTACCGAAGTCAAAGGGTTTGGCCGTCAAAAAGGCCATACTGAACTGTATCGGGGCGCAGAATATGTAGTCGATTTTTTACCAAAGGTAAAAGTAGAGGTCGTCGTAGCAGATGAATCAGTCGAGCATGTTATCGAGGCGATTACGAAAGCAGCACATACTGGCAAAATTGGTGATGGCAAAATTTTTGTCACCTCAGTTGAGCAAGTCATTCGCATTCGCACCGGTGAAGCTAACGAATCGGCAATTTAAAGCTTCGTCTCTTCTAAGATGAGCGTTTTTGCTTCAGGGTTGCTTGGTCTTACGCGTAGACCTTGAAAAAAAATCTCGGTTTGCGCTAAATTCGCTGTCAATAGTTTGAATGGTGGCGCGCCATAAAACGAATAAGAGGCGCCCGCCTCGAGCGTCTTACTCTGTTCTTTGCCAGCTGCATCAATGACGCAAACGACCTGCTGGCTTAAGCTTTGTACATAGACCATATCACCAGCCTTACTTGGCGAACTAGTTTTATACATTACCGGGTTGTTTTCTGGTTTAGGGCAAGCCACATCACTAATTACAGCAGCAGGCTTAGCATTGGGCTCAATCATGGCAACAGGTGTGGGCTCGGGTGCTGGAATAGATACTTCTTTAATTAATGCGGGTGCGGCAACAAGTGGTGCTGTAGGGACAGGTGCAGATACTGTTACGACGTCGTTACCAAAATGAATAATCGCAAAAACAAAAGCTGCGGCAATGCTCGCATACAAAAATAATTTTCTCTGCTTATCTTTTATTTGTAAATCGGTGGGCGCAGAGCCTGATTTTAAAATTGGGGTAGGCGCCTTTTCTATTTCTAACAGTGGCGCAAGAGTTGGCGTTGCTGCTGATGCCGATTCTAATGTGGCTTCAGCTGGATCTGGAGAGGCTTCAAGTTCTACCTCAAGATAATCTGCTTCCTCTAAGCCCAAAATGGTGGCAACTTTTTGAGCCGAACGCAGTTTTAACGCGGCCGAATAAAATGCACTGCGCTCGCCATTCTCAATTTGCTCGATTTGCTTTTTTGAGAGACAGGCGCTTAGCGCTAATGCCTCTGTGCTCAGGCCAAGCCTCTCCCTTGCCTCAACAAATGCCAAAGAACGAATCGTTGGTATCTTTTTCTTGCTCATGATTTGCTGACGATTAAATCAATAATTTTATCTAAAAGATACTAGCCCTAGGGGTAAGCCCAGCATAAATCTTGTAAAGTCTTATTTTAG
>CAILUH010000205.1 GCA_903837335.1 uncultured beta proteobacterium
ACCGCGTTTTGAAAAACGTTTAGGTCGTTTTCCCCATCGCCTCATTGAGTCCCCCCGCTTTCGAGCAGGTTATGACTTTATGCTACTGCGTTGTACAACGGGTGAATTACCCAGTTCATTAGGGCTGTGGTGGACGCAATTCATTGAGGCCGATGTCAATGAGCGCGAAGAACTCATCAGCTTAGCCAAAGCAGAAGATGAAAAAAATGGCAAAGTAACTAAATTAGGCAGCAAGCGGCGCCGGCGTAAATCCAAAGCCATACCCTCGCTTAGCACTGAAATCTCAAAAGACTAAAACTTTCGCTGAATCCTTTGAGGCGCTTTTAACGTAGATTAATAGCGGCCATGGCTGCGTTTTTGCCTGCAATACGTCCAAATGCTGTACCAATTGCCATACCTATTCCAGCGGTATAACCTTTACCCAAAACATTACCTGCCATCATTTCACCAGCCACAAATAAATTATGGCTGGGCTCGCCATTAAAGTGCACGGCGGTACTTGCATCGGTTTTCAAACTAAGATAAGTAAAGGTAACACCGGGTCTAAGTGGGTATGCATAAAAAGGGGGCACATTAATCTGGGTAGCCCAATGGGTTTTAGCTGGTGCAATTCCCTTAGTATGGCAATCATCCAAAGTGGTATGGTCAAAAGTTCCGGGCTCGCAAGCGGCATTAAATTCATCTACAGTTTGCCTTAAGGCTAAGGGATCGAGTTTTAGCTGCAAGGCAATATCAACCATGTTATCGGCGATGGTACCCTCAAATACAGGCGGCATAAAGCGGCCGATCGATTTTGAATCAATGATGGAATAGGCAATTTGATTAGGCTGTTGCGCCACTAAGCGCCCCCAAATCGCATAACGCTTGGGCCAAAAGTCTTCGCCTTCATCATAAAAACGTTGGGCCTTCTCATTTACAACGATACCAAGTGAGACGCAATCGATACGGGTACATATGCCTCCGTTATATAAGGGTGCGCGCGCATCAATGGCAGCCATATGCGCTTGAGTAGGATCTCCAACTGAATCAGCGCCAGATTCGATCAGATTTTTTAATAAAGTACCTTGATTAAAAGTCGTGCCGCGAATTAAAAAATTATCTGCCGGGCTTTTACCTTGTGCATCAATGCCCCAGGCCTCTCTTTGCCATTCAATATTTGATTCAAAGCCGCCAGCAGCTAACACACAAGCTTTGGCTGGGATGCGCTCACCATTTTCAAGAATAGCTGCGCTAAATTGATGGTCTACTAACTCAATTGACTTTACTGGTGCGTTGTAACAAATTTTTACACCTAATTTTTCAGCGCTTCGATAATATGCATTGACTAAAGCTTTACCTCCCCCCATAAAAAAAGCATTTGTACGTGATAAATGTAGGGTCCCTGATAGCGGCGCTTGAAAATGCACTCCATATTTTTGCATCCATGTGCGACATGTACTCGATTCTCGGATTGCTATTTTGGCGAGCTTCTCATCGGTAATGCCTCCAGTGACCTTCAATAGATCTTGCCAATACTCCTCTTCTGGATAAGCCTCTAATAAAACGTCTTGGGGCTCATCGTGCATACAACGAATATTTCGCGTATGGGTGGAATTGCCACCACGCCATTCGAAGGGCGCTGACTCTAATAGACAGACTGAAGCGCCCGCTTCCCGAGCCATAAGAGCGGCGCATAGGGCAGCATTTCCACCGCCAATTACCAATATATCAACCATCAATGGATCTCATAAAAGAGTTAGCCCTTACAAAAGAAAAGTAATTATGGCGTAATTTATTTGCCCGTGCGCATCCCTACAGTTGGAATCATACTTATTTTCGTAGCCAGCAAACTTTAGCTTTTTTCAGTAAAGTAGCTTATCTTGAATGGGAAAGATTAATGGCGCGGGCTTTTATTGGATTTGGTGGCAACCTTGGCGATACTCGGCAAATTATTACCGATGCCATCGTTTGTCTCGCTTTGCG
>CAILUH010000206.1 GCA_903837335.1 uncultured beta proteobacterium
AAAGCCCAGCGCGATGATCTTGACGAGACAATTTTGAACCCAACCGGCATGACTGGCTATTTTCATCATGCCGAAAAAAAGGGCTACAGCGGATGTGGCATTTACTCAAGGCATCAACCCCAAGAAGTACTTTATGGTTATGGCAATGCCGAATTTGATGCTGAAGGTCGTTATGTGGAAGTACGCTTAAAGAATTTATCCATTATTTCTGTTTACATGCCATCTGGCTCTAGCTCACCAGAGCGACAAGCAGCAAAATTCCGTTTTTTAAAATCGTTTCTACCCCATCTGCTGCATTTAAAAAAATCAGGGCGCGAAATTATTCTCTGTGGCGATGTGAATATTGCCCATCAAGAAATTGATCTAAAAAATTGGAAAGGTAATCTGAATAATTCAGGTTTTTTACCTGAAGAGCGTGCTTGGCTGACGCATTTGTTTGACAGGGTAGGCTATGTAGACGTCTATCGCCACCTAGAGCCAGCGGCCAGTGATGCCGGCTATACCTGGTGGAGTAATCGGGGCCAAGCGTATGCCAAAAACGTGGGCTGGCGCATCGACTACCAAATCGCTAGCGGTGGCATTGCTGCTACAGCAAAAGCAGCGCGTATTTATAAAATTGAACGCTTCTCTGATCATGCGCCCTTGACTATCGATTATGACTGGCCTATTTAAGCCAGCTAAGAAGAGCTACTCTATTATTTTTTTATTCTGCCCGATATTTAAATGCATCGTCAACCAAATAAGCATTAACACTGGTACGCCAATAATGGCAGTACTAATGAAAAACATTTGATAGCCAAATGTATCTACAAATACGCCGGAGAAGCCCGCTAACCATTTGGGCAATAAGAGCATCATCGAGCTAAATAAGGCGTACTGTGTCGCCGAATAGCGAATATTTGTTAATGACGATAAGTAAGCAATAAATGCTGCACTCGCAATTCCGGAGCTTAAATTATCAGCAGAAATGACCCAAATTAAACCCTGTAAATCATGACCTTGTGCTGCTAACCAAGCAAATAAAAGATTACTAACCGCCGATAACACCGCGCCCACAAATAAAATTCGCATCACGCCAAAACGTAAGGTTAAGACGCCACCAATAAAGGCTCCAAGTAAGGTCATGATGACGCCAAAGACCTTGCTCACAGCAGCGACTTCGTCTTTGGTGTAGCCCATATCCACATAAAAGGGGTTGGCCATAATGCCCATCACTACATCGCTAATCCGATAAATCGCAATTAAGGCCAAGATGATGATGGCCTGCCAGTGATAGCGCTGAATGAATTCAGCAAAGGGCTCAATCAAGGTTTGGTATAGCCAAGCTTTTGCATTACGTGCTTGTGGTAGCAAAACTTGCACTGGTTCTTGGCTAAATAACGTGGTGATGACGCCAACGCTAATTGAGGCGGCCATACAAAGATAGGCAAATTGCCAAGCACTCACATCATAAGAACCGCTGCCTGTCTCAACCCGTGCTGCCAGCCATAAAACACCGGCACCAGCCCAGATTAGTGCAAGCCTATAGCCTGTTTGATAGGTGGCTGCCAAGGCCGCCTGATGATCGCTATCTGCTGACTCAATCCGAAAAGCATCTAAAGCGATATCTTGCGTGGCAGAACCAAATGCCACAATGAGTGCGCACCAAACAATGGGATTCAATGCAACTTTGGGATCAATACTAGCCATCCCTAACAGGCCGACAATAATTAATGCTTGGGCAAAGAGCAGCCAACTGCGTCTACGTCCAAACCATTTAGTGAGAAATGGAATCCGCAAACGATCGACTAATGGCGCCCACAGCCACTTGAACGCATAAATTAAGCCTACCCAAGTTAAATATCCAATGGTGCTGCGATCAATGCCTGCCTCACGCAACCAAAAACTCAAGGTGCCTAATATTAGTAAAAGAGGTAAGCCCGCAGAAAAGCCTAAAAAGAGCATTCGCAGGCAAGGCCATTCGAGATAAACCCGAAAATCTTTAAGCCAAGACTGAATTACATTAAGCACGTCGAATGCGAAATAATGCCAAGCTGCCGAATAAATTCGGCAGTAAAGTGACCTCTCTACCTTCATGCAAAATGCATTGATCAATCACCTTGAGGCCCAAGCTCGAAGCCAGTTTTTCAAAGTCAGCGACAGTTAAAACGCGAACGTTCGGCGTGTTGTACCACTGATAGGGCAAGCTCTTTGAAACTGGCATATGGCCAAAGCCCACCGCCAGACGATGTGACCAATGGCCAAAGTTTGGAAAAGAGATGATCGATTCTTTTCCTACCCGCACGACCTCACGCAGGATTTTTTCAGTCTGGTGAATAGTTTGTAGTGTCTGCGAAAGTACTACAGTATCAAAACTCTGATCACCAAACAAAGCGAGGCCGCCCTCGAGATTTTGTTGAATCACATTAATATCTTTTTGCACACAGGCTAAAACCCGTGCATCATCTATTTCGACACCATAGGCTTGCACCGGTTTTTGCTGGCGTAAAAATTCTAGAAAGCTACCGTCGCCACAACCCAAATCTAATACTTGGCTAGATGGCGCAATCCATTTCGCAATCGCAATAAAGTCAGCGCGCATCATACCTTTGACTCATCCATGGTCTGGAAATAAGACCGAATTAAATTGTGATAACGCGCATCATCCAATAAAAAAGCATCGTGGCCATGCGGCGCATCAATCTCGGCATAGCTAACCGTACTTTTATTCACCAACAAGGCCTCAACGATTTCGCGGCTTCGATTCGGTGGGAAGCGCCAGTCGGTAACAAAACTGATCACTAAAAACTTCGCCTGCACTTCAGCTAATGCGCGACTCAAACTACCCTCCGAGCGCCGCGCAGGATCAAAATAATCCAGCGCTCGGGTAATTAATAAATAGGTATTCGCGTCAAAATACCTTGAAAACTTTTCGCCCTGATGACGCAAATAACTTTCTACCTCAAACTCAACGTCAAAACTAAAACGGTATTCAGCAGATGCCCCAGCTGAGCGCTGCAGTTCGCGGCCAAATTTTTCTGCCATATCGTCATCAGATAAATAAGTAATGTGTCCAACCATACGCGCTAAACGTAAACCGCTTTTGGGCACTACACCGTGCGCATAGTAATTACCGCCATGAAAGTCGGGGTCTGAAAGAATGGCATTTCTTGCGATCTCATTAAAAGCAATATTTTGTGCCGACAGCTTGGGGGTTGATGCTACTGCAATGCAGTGTCCAACACGCTTGGGGAAATGAATTGCCCACGCAATTGCTTGCATGCCTCCCAGGCTGCCACCCATGACGGCTGCAAAACGGCGAATGCCCAATTTATCTGCTAAACGTGCCTGGGTATTAACCCAATCTTCCACGGTAATGACAGGAAAGTCAGCGCCATAAAAAGTGTTAGTTGCCGGATTAATGCTCATCGGACCCGTTGAACCAAAACAGGAGCCTAAATTATTCACCCCAATCACAAAAAAATGATTGGTATCAACTGGCTTACCTGGACCAACCATATTGTCCCACCAGCCAATATCGCTAGCATCATCAGGGTTAGGGCCAGCAACATGGTGCGAAGCATTTAAAGCATGGCAAATTAAAACTGCATTACTTTTAGCGGCGTTCAGTTTGCCGTAGGTTTCGATCACTAAATCGTAATTAGGCAAGATTGCACCACTTTGCAAGGGCAAAGGCTCGGCAAAATGAATCGTATTGCGAGAAAGGTTTAACTCGCTCATTCTGAGAGCAAGATACGCAGGCTAAGCTCTGAAGCCTCTGTGGGTAGTTTTTTAAAGCCGCTGCGCGCAAAACGATGCCAGCGTCCTAATATATAGCTCATGAGAATGGCGGCACGAATGCTAATCTCTTCCTGCCCCAATTTAGCTATTTGCCCCCCTTGGGTTTGCGCAATCCGCAAAGATTGCTTGAGGGATGCCTCAACACGATCTAAGACCTGACTTATGCGCTCTTGTAAGCGCTCGTCTTCTTGCAAAAGAGCATCGCCTAACAACACGCGCGTCATACCAGGATTTTTTTCAGCAAACGCCAACAGCATTTGCAAAATGCCGCGCACTTGGGCCAAGCCAGATTCTTCTTTCTGGGTAATTTGGTTAATCAGCCCAAATACAGTTTGCTCAATAAAGCCAATCAGCCCCTCAAACATTTGGGCTTTACTGGCAAAATGCCGATATAAAGCGGCTTCAGAAACTTGAATTTTTGCTGCCAATGCTGCAGTCGTAACCCGCTCACCTTTCGGGTGTTGCAGCATTTCCGCTAATACTTGCAAAATTTGTAAGCGCCTTTCGCCCGGTCGTGGTCGTTTGCGCAGCTTGTCAGAGCCCTGGCTCTCACCTTGAGATTCTGCTGCAACGGGGGCGGATTCTCTACTCGGGCTCATTCAACAATTTTCCAGAACTTAGCGTGATCGAATCATGGTACCAAAAGCTTGCTCGGTCAAAATTTCTAACAGCAAAGAGTGCTCAATTCGACCGTCAATAATATGCACCGAATTAACCCCACTTTTAGCTGCATCGAGTGCCGAAGCAATTTTTGGCAACATGCCCCCAGAAATTGTGCCATCGGCAAAAAGGCTATCGATTTCTCGTGCTGTTAAGTCGGTCAATAAATTTCCCGTTTTATCCATTACGCCATGGGTATTGGTCATCATGACTAATTTTTCAGCTTTGAGAATTTCTGCCATCTTGCCAGCCACTAAATCGGCATTGATATTAAAGGCCTGTCCTTCGGCGCTAAAGCCAATCGGGGAAATCACTGGAATAAAGGCGTCGTCTTGCAATGCCTTGACTACGGCTGGATTGATAGCCTCAATTTCACCTACAAAACCGAGATCGATCGTTGCGCCCGGTTTAGATTCATCTGGCACAAACATTTTGCGCGCATGAATTAGGCCACCGTCTTTGCCAGTCAAGCCTACTGCTTGACCGCCATAATGATTAATTAACATCACAATATCTTGTTGAACCTCGCCACCCAACACCCATTCCACTACTTCCATGGTTTCTTCATCGGTGACGCGCATACCTTGAATAAAAGTGCCAGTCTTGCCAATCTTTTTTAGCGCTTCATCAATTTGTGGTCCACCACCATGCACGACAACAGGATTCATGCCAACCAGTTTCAACAAAATGACATCACGCGCAAAACTTTCTTTAAGGCGCTCCTCAATCATGGCGTTACCGCCATATTTGATAACGATCGTTTTGCCATGATATTGACGTATGTAAGGCAAAGCTTCGGCCAGAATCTCCGCCTTTAACAAGGGGGAAATATCGGCAATAGTGGGTAAATTCTTCGTCATTAGCTCGGTTTAGTTTACGCTTGCCTGGAGTTTATATTTGACTTAATCGCCGAACAGTTTTTGACGTAGTTCACGCCGCTCTTGGGCTTCAAGCGATAAGTTGGCGGTTGGGCGCGCAATTAAGCGTGACAAGCCAATGGGCTCGCCCGTCTCTTCGCACCAACCGTAATCACCCGACTCAATGCGTGCCAAAGCTTGCTCAACCTTTTTTAACAGCTTACGCTCGCGGTCTCGGGTACGTAACTCAAGCGCATGCTCTTCTTCGATCGTCGCGCGATCAGCGGGATCTGGCACCAAGATGTTTTCCCGTAAATGCTCGGTGGTTTCCGAGGCATTTTTTAAAATATCCTCTTTCAGGGTCGCGAGCTTTAAACGAAAAAACTCAAGCTGGGCGGCACTCATATAA
>CAILUH010000207.1 GCA_903837335.1 uncultured beta proteobacterium
AATAGATTCAGCTAAATAGCGGTAACTCGCGGCATCTTTGGCAATTTTCTCTCCCAACCACGGCAAGACCTTGAAAGAATAAGCATCATACAACGGTTGTAAGAAACGATCAGGCTGTGAAAATTCTAGCACTAGCACCTTACCCCCTGGCCTAATAACCCTGAGCATTTCGCTTAGGGCCACTTCTTTGTGGGTCATATTACGTAAACCAAAGGCCACGCTGAGTACGTCAAAATAATTGCTCGGAAACGGAATTGCTTCGGCATCAAATTGGACGCAGGGCAGCGTTAAACCTTGATCAAGCAGCCGATCGCGCCCCGCACCCAACATCGAGGCATTAATATCACTAAGCCAAACTTGAGCTGTGGAATTATTACCCCAGCCTGCGGCGCGAGCAAAGGCGGCGGCCAAATCACCGGTACCCCCGGCGATATCCAAAACGACTTGTCCCGGTTTCACCTGCGCACACGCAATTGCCCATTTTTTCCACACACGATGCAAACCAAATGACATAAAGTCATTCATCAGGTCGTATTTATTCGCTACGGAATGAAACACTTGGGCAACCTTCGTCGCTTTTTCGGCTTCCTCAACATCCTCAAAACCAAAGTGGGTTTTTGTCATGACTTGGCAGTTAAGAAGTTAACATCGTTATTAATAAGGTTATTAGTGCTTAGGCATTAACTAATGGCTACAACTATGGCCTTTTTGACCCATTGGGGCATCTCGGTCAACACCCGCATTGGTTAATTTTTGCAAATGTTCTGTCCATAAGGCATCTTGATTCTCAGCCAAATGAAAGAGGAAATCCCACGCATATAAGCCAGAATCGTGACCATCGGAAAAAGTAAACCTGAGGGCGTAATGGCCAACCGGCTCTATGTTACTAATTGATACCGCCCGCTTACCCGTTTGCAGCGTTTCCTGCCCAGGCCCATGGCCCCGCACTTCCGCTGAGGGTGATAAGACCCGCAATAACTCGAATGGCAAACGATAGGTCTTGCCGTTTTCATAGGCGAGCTCTAACACCTTCGATTGCTGATGCAACACTACATTTGTTGGAATCATTAAACCAATACCCTTTCAATACCGCCCAGATTAGCTTTTGTCACGTAGTCTTGCATCCAATTGTGCCCTAATAAACGTTCAGCCATTTCTACCACAATGTAATCTGCTTTGGTGTCGCTGTCTGCATCAAACCGCGATAACCCCTGCAAGCAAGAGGGGCAACTGGTTAAAACCTTAACGGTGCCAGCGAAATTCTCCTGCAGGGCCTTGGCGCCCTTGTCCATCTCGATTTGCTTGCGAAATCGCACTTGCGTAGCAATATCAGGACGGGTAATGGCCAAGGTGCCCGATTCACCGCAACAACGCTCATTTTTCTGAATGAACTCGCCACCTTCCGTTTGAATTAATTCATTGACGGTCTTTAAGGGATCTTGTAGCTTCATCGGCGAATGGCAAGGATCGTGATACATATACTTAACGCCAGTGACCCCCGTTAAATGTACGCCTTTTTCTAACAAATATTCATGAATATCAATAATGCGACAGCCCGGAAAGATTGAGTCAAATTGATAACCCGCCAATTGGTCATAACAAGTGCCACAGGAAACAACTACCGTTTTAATGTCTAAATAATTTAAGGTGTTGGCCACCCGATGAAATAAAACGCGATTATCAGTAATCATTTGATCAGCGCGCGCAAAGTCGCCATTGCCTCTTTGCGGGTAGCCACAGCACAAATAGCCAGGAGGCAAAACAGTTTGCACTCCAACATTCCATAACATGGCTTGGGTCGCTAAGCCCACTTGGGAAAAAAGTCGTTCTGATCCGCAGCCTGGAAAATAAAATACCGCTTCGGTATCTGCAGTGGTCGTTACGGGATCACGAATAATCGGCACGTAATTAGCATCTTCAATATCCAGCAAAGCACGCGCTGTTTTCTTCGGTAAATTACCCGGCATTTTTTTATTAACAAAGAAAATAATCTGCTCTTTAATGGCTGGCTTGCCAAGTGTTGCGGGGGGATGCTGGGTTTGCTTACGAGCCCATTTGCTAAGAATCGTATTGCCAATACGCTGTAAACGATAACCCCACTCGATCATACTTTTGCGGGCTAAGCGAATAGTCTCAGGATCGGTAGCATTGAGAAAAAACATCGAGGCGGTAGTGCCTGCGTTAAAACGCTGTTGCCCCATCTTGCGCAGTAAGTTACGCATATTCATGGTCACATTACCAAAATCGATTTTTACAGGGCATGGGGTTAAACATTTATGACAGAC
>CAILUH010000208.1 GCA_903837335.1 uncultured beta proteobacterium
AATGATTCGACGTGCACAAGAGCGTGGTGAAATTCAACCAGGCGATACCTTGATTGAGGCAACGAGTGGTAATACGGGAATAGCCTTGGCCATGACAGCAGCGATGTTGGGATACAAAATGCTCTTGGTCATGCCGGAGAACCAAAGTCTAGAACGGCGCCAAAGTATGACAGCGTATGGCGCCCAATTAATTTTAACGTCTGCTTCTGGGGGCATGGAGTTAGCGCGCGATTATGCTGTGCAACTGCAGCGCGAGGGCCGTGGCCGCTTACTCGATCAATTTGCCAGCACCGATAATCCCCGTGCTCATATAGAAACGACGGGACCAGAAATTTGGCGCGATACGCATGGTCAAGTTACGCACTTTGTCTCAGCCATGGGCACAACTGGAACGATTACGGGCGTCTCTACGTACTTAAAGATGATGAATCCAGCGATTCAAATTATTGGGGCACAACCTGCTGAAGGTTCGCAAATTCCGGGAATTCGTAAATGGGCGCCAGCCTATTTACCGAAAATTTATCAAGGTGAGCGCGTCGATCGTATTGAGTACGTTACCCAAGCGGCCGCAGAAGAAATGGCGCGTCGCCTGGCTGCGGAAGAGGGAATTTTTTGTGGCATTTCTGCGGCGGGTGCTTTAGTGATTGCTTTGCGGATTGCGCAAGAAGTAGAAAATGCCACCATTGTTTTCATTGTTTGCGATCGCGGTGATCGCTATTTGTCGACCGGTGTATTCCCCGCTTAATTCGGGAGATTCGTTTTCTGTCGTTTTTTCTTGGTGCTGGCTTTTGATTTAGTTGAATGCATTGGGGCCACTTGCTTGTCAGCAGCCCTTGGTTGAGTAGCTTGTGAAAAAACGGGAACAACACTTTTATTTTCATAACCCAAGGCTTCTGCAAATTCAGCCACACTTTGGGCATAAAAATAACTGCGGTTGTAGTTAACAATACTGAGAAAATTTGCTAGACCGACCACATAACGGGTTTGTTCAAGGCCATTTTTATCAAGATAGGGTAAATCAACAATGAGCGCTTTGCTTGTTGGGCTCACGCCACCCATTTGCAAATCTCCGCGCTCAGGTGCCAGGATCCCAAGCCCAATGAGTTCCTGAATAGTGTGTTTTGGGTTGGGTTCGCCATCGGCAAGCTGTGCAGCGGCAGCAACTGCTTGTGAGGTCGGTAAAAGCGAGAAGTAAATTGGCATCCCAACTTGCCAGCCCTGTTGTTGCAAAAAATTGGCTACGCTAGCGATGGCATCTTTAGCGCTGACTTTTAAATCAATCCGCTTATCGCCATCACCATCTTTAGCATAAGCGCGAATACTGCTGGGCATAAATTGGGGTAAGCCAATAGCGCCAGCATAAGAGCTATTTTGGTTAAGACACTGATTAAATTCTGCTTGCTTAAAAGTAGCGCCAGTATTGCTTTCAGCCCAGCAAAGTAAAATAAGCTCTTTAATTTGGTCGCGGAATAAAGCTGCGCGAGTAGCTTGATTGGGGGTTGGTGGGTATTCAAAGGCGAGAGTACTTAAGACATCTTTGACTCGGAAGGCCCCTAATTGGCGCCCATAAATTGTTTCAATACCAATAATCGCCACAATTAAAGGGGCCGGCACCCCAGTGCTGGCTTCAGTTTGACTCAAAAAGTCGCGATTTTGCTCCCAAAACACTTTAGCTGCCTTAAGGCGAACGGGCTCAATAAAACGAAGGCGGTAAGCTGCCCAATTCTTTTTAAATTCCTTAGATGGGGGTAATACCAATTTCTTAATACTTTGAATCGTTTTAGTATCTTGAAAACTAGCTTCCAAGATCGGCAGCGGCAAGCCTTCATTAGTTGCTACTTGCTGTAATAATGCGGTCAAGTTTTTGGCGAAATTGGGATCAATAGCACTTGTGTCGCTTGCTGGGTCTGCGGTAATCGTGCTTTGCGCCAAGGGTACCGCAGGAGATGGAGGATTAGATGGGGTACTGCAGGCTGTAAAGCCGAGTACGATAAAAATGCTGGCGGCAATGCAAGAGAAAACGAAGCCGCAATTTACAGTACGTAGTTGTTGAATGGAATTCGGTTTATTCATAGAGCAGAAGTAGTTTACCGTTTAGATGGAAAGGTAGTAAAAATGACCACCGCTTATATCAGTCATCCGGATTTTCTATTGCATGAAATGGGGAGCCATCACCCCGAGTGCCCTGAGCGCATTCAGGCTATTGAAGATCAAATTATCCAAAGTCGCATTGATGGTTACTTACAGCGGATTGACCCCCCGTTGGCAACCGAAGCGAATTTAGAATTAGTGCATGGCGCTGACCATATTGAGTTTGTAAAATCGCACGCGCCAGACAGTGGCTACTATATGCTCGATGGCGATACTATTATGAATAGCGCATCTTGGCAAACCGCCTTGCGTGCTGCCGGTGCAGCGATTGCCGCAGTCGATGCAGTAATGAAGGGTAAGGTCGAAAATGCCTTTTGTGCGGTACGGCCACCAGGACATCATGCCGAGCCGAATCGAGCGATGGGGTTTTGTATTTTTAATAATGTTGCCATTGCAGCGCGCTATGCCATGCAACAATATGGTTTAGAGCGGGTAGCAATCATTGATTTTGATGTGCATCATGGCAATGGTACTGAGGCTGCCTTTCTTGACGATCCGCGAGTGTTGATGTGTAGTTTTTTTCAGCATCCGTTTTATCCCTATAGCGGCCTAGAGGCTGCCGATAATATGATTAATATTCCCTTACCAGCAGCAACTAACGGCAAGATAGTGCGCGAGTTGGTTGACACCGTATGGCTGCCACGTTTACGTGAATTTAAACCGCAACTGATTGTGATATCGGCCGGATTTGATGCCCATCGTGAAGATGATTTGGGCCAAATGGGTTTAGTTGAGGACGATTACGCATGGATTACTAAGCGCCTAAAATTGGTGGCGCATGAGTTTGCGGAAGGTCGAATTGTGAGTTGTTTAGAGGGGGGCTATAACCTTTCTGCACTAGGTCGCAGCGTGGTTGCGCATTTAAAGGCTTTGGCTGATTTATAAGTCAATTTGCAGAAATAATTTCTGGGGTCAAGATGACAAGTATTTTTGAAAATGGATTAGAACGTAACGCGGCTAATTACACGCCGATGACGCCGCTGTTATTTGTTGAGCGAGCGGCAGATATATACCCCAACCATTTAGCTATTATTCATGGGGCCTTACGCCAAACTTGGAGCGAGACAGCGGCGCGTTGTCGTCGCTTGGCTAGTGCCCTCAGTAAGCGGGGGATTACCACAGGAGATACGGTAGCGGTCATGTTGCCAAACACGCCACCAATGGTAGAGGCTCACTTTGGGGTGCCGATGTCTGGCGCAGTATTAAATGCCTTGAATACCCGTTTAGATGCTGAAGCGATTGCTTTCATGTTAAATCATGGTGAGGCTAAGGCGGTAATCGTAGATCCTGAATTTGTACCAACCATGAAAAAAGCACTAGCCTTAGCGCACGCAGAAAGTGGTCGTGAGATTTTGGTCATTGATGCTGAAGATGTTGAGTTTTCAGGCACGAGTGAAAAAATTGGTAACCTGACGTATGAACAATTATTGGCTGAAGGAGATCCCGAATATAAATGGGCATTGCCGGCAGATGAATGGGCCGCAATTTGCCTTAACTATACTTCTGGCACCACCGGCAATCCGAAGGGGGGGGTTTATCACCACCGGGGTGCAGCGATCAATGCGGTTTCCAATATTTTGGAATGGGATATGGCAAAACATCCGGTTTATTTATGGACCTTGCCTCTATTTCATTGCAATGGTTGGTGTTTTGCCTGGACTGTTGCGGCCCGTGCGGGCATCAATGTGTGTTTGCGCCGAGTTGAGCCACAAACTATATTTGCAGCCATTAAAGAACAGGGTGTGACTCATTATTGTGCTGCACCTATTGTGCACAACATGCTCGTCAATAGCCCAGCTGAATTAAAAATCGGCGTACCCCGTGGTGTTAAAGCCATGATCGCTGGATCGGCACCACCTGCAGCCATTATTGAGGGCATGGAAATGATGGGCTTTGATATGACCCACGTATACGGTCTGACTGAAACGTATGGTCCTGCCGCTGTCTGTGTCAAGCAGGATGATTGGGAGCAACAAGATTTAGGTACTAGGGCACGTCTGAATGCGCAGCAGGGGGTGCGCTACCACTTGCAAGAAGCCTTTAAGGTATTTAATCCAGAAACCATGCAACCTGTGCCAGCCGATGGAGAAACCATGGGCGAAATTATGTTTCGCGGCAACATCACCATGAAGGGTTACTTAAAAAACCCGCAAGCAACGCAAGAAGCATTTGCAGGTGGCTGGTTTCATTCAGGCGATTTAGCCGTAATGAATCCCGATGGTTACATTAAAGTGAAAGATCGCAGTAAGGATATTATTATTTCTGGTGGCGAAAATATTTCTTCACTCGAAGTCGAGGATGTACTTTATCGCCATCCTGCAGTTTTAGCAGCAGCGGTGGTTGCTAAACCAGACCCTAAGTGGGGTGAGACGCCCTGCGCATTTTTAGAAATTAAAGCCGGTGAAACAGTGACTGTTGCCGAGATCATCGCCCATTGCAAGCAACATTTAGCTAACTTTAAGGTGCCTAAGGCGGTTGTTTTCGGTGAATTACCCAAGACCTCAACTGGCAAAATACAGAAATTTGAGTTACGTAAACGTGCTGGTTCAGCGGCCGCGATTGATGTTTAGCTAACCTCCAGCTAATGCTTGATAAAATAGATGCCGTTGGTTAGTACTATGTTCTCCAGCAATGTTTTCAGTTCCTAAAGTGATATTCGTTTTCAAAGAGAGTGCAATGAAAATTTTAGTTGCGGTAAAGCGAGTCGTTGATTACAACGTTAAAGTACGAGTCAAATCAGATCAATCTGGGGTTGATATCGCTAACGTCAAAATGAGTATGAATCCTTTTGATGAAATAGCCGTTGAAGAAGCGGTGCGCTTGAAAGAGGCTGGATTAGCTACTGAGGTAATTGTGGTTTCTGCTGGCTTACCCCAATGTCAAGAAACCTTGCGAACCGCTTTGGCAATTGGTGCAGATCGCGCCATTTTAGTTGAGACTGAGCTTGACCTGCAGCCTTTAGCAGTCGCAAAACTGTTGCAAGCCATCTGTATTAAGGAAGCCCCGCAAATGGTGATTCTTGGCAAACAAGCGATTGATGACGATAGCAATCAAACTGGGCAGATGTTAGCTGCCTTATTAGATTTCCCCCAGGCTACTTTTGCCTCTAAAGTCATGGTTGCTGATGGTAAAGCCAATGTAACTCGTGAAGTTGATGGCGGTCTCGAGACTATTTCAATTAGTTTGCCAGCTATTATCACTACCGATTTACGTTTAAATGAACCGCGGTATGTAACCTTGCCTAATATTATGAAGGCAAAGAAGAAGGCCCTTGAGATCATTAAACCAGAAGAATTAGGTGTTGATGTGAGCCCGCGCTTAAAAATCGTGAAGGTGGAAGAACCGCCGAAACGCACTGCTGGTGTCATAGTTGCCGATGTAGCGGCTTTAGTTGATAAATTAAAAAATGAAGCAAAGGTAATTTAAATGAGCGCTTTAGTTCTTGTCGAGCATGATAATCAGTCGCTCAAATCTGCAACATTGAATACCGTTGCCGCTGCTTTAGCTTGCTCCCCCGAAGTCGATCTTGTGGTTACCGGATATGCAGCAGAAGGTGTAGCGCAAGCGGCGGCGAAAATCGTTGGCGTGCGCAAAGTCATTCTCATTGAAGCCGATTTTTTAGGCAATCAATTGGCTGAGCCCGTTGCTGCACAAATCTTATCGTTGGCACCTGCATACGACTATATTTTGGCGCCTGCAACCTCACACGGCAAAAATGTGTTGCCCCGGGTGGCGGCTAAATTAGATGTTGCCCAAATCTCTGATATTACTAAGGTCATTTCCGGAGATACGTTTGAGCGACCTATTTATGCCGGTAATGCTATTGCTACCGTGCAATCGAGTGATACTAAAAAACTGATTACTGTGCGTACTACCGGTTTTGATGCCGTTGTGGCGACGGGAGGTACAGCGAGTATTGATAAGCAAACTGCAGTTGCAGACCCAGGTCAATCCAGTTTTGTGGGTCGCGATTTAACTAAATCAGATCGCCCTGAATTAACGGCGGCAAAAATTATTGTTTCCGGTGGACGTGGG
>CAILUH010000209.1 GCA_903837335.1 uncultured beta proteobacterium
GCTATTAATTAAACTAATCATGGCTTAGCTGGCGCATATACCAGAGAAAAATTGTTTTTCGAGAATTTCATGCAATTTCCATATAAACGCTAAACTTGTTACAGTTGTGTATTTAATCAGAGTAATAAATAGTCTATAGTACACGCATGGGCATAAAAAAATCTCCCCCCACTTCGAGCTCCTTTAGTGATAGCGATTTGGTGAGCTTAAGTTATGTGAGTGAACTAAAAAATCCGCTCGATACTCTTGAATTAATGCAATTAGTTGATCTTGCAACCGCTCGCAATAGCGGCCTAAATATTACGGGCGTTTTATCTTGCGAAGGCAATCGCTTTTGTCAAATCATTGAAGGTCCAGCTAATTCAATAGAAATGCTCTGGAGCTCGATTAAAAATGATCCGCGTCATACTAATATCTTTACCCTAGGGACGAAAAAAATTAAGCAACGCGCTTTTGCAAATTGGTCGATGCGTTTAGTTGATAGCAAACAAATAACGACTTTTGACCCTAAACTCAATAACTTCACAGCGAAATAGTGGTCGGCAGTTGCCGACTAGTTGCCAAGGTCGTTGATAAGATTAGAGGTGGGGCGAACGACGGGGCTCGAACCCGCGACAACCAGAATCACAATCTGGGACTCTACCAACTGAGCTACGTCCGCCGTTGTAGAACGACAAATTATAGGCCTTTTGCCAAAAAACTACCAAACTAGCCTAATTCTGCATTTTCAAAGTCAAAGGCAGCCCAATCACCCAGCTCAAGACTGGCCGCAAGGAAATAATCAGCAATCGCTGCTTTGCTTTGTACTTGCGCTAACGCATGATGGTCTGATAACCGTTGTCGCCAATACCGTGAGCCCGCTCGCCCATGTGCCAACCCAATAATGTGGCGGGTTAACACGCCCAAATTAAACGGCTTATCGGCTTGAGCGCACCAATCAAACCATGCCTGTGCTTGCTTGATTAAACCGATTTGAATTCGGTGCCAATCGGTTTCACAAAGTAAATATCCTGCTGCCGCCCCATCACTCTCCAGCAAATCATCCCAACCCAATAACATAGCGGGAAAGTGATAAGCAGCGCGTCCCACCATAAAACCATCAAAATCCTGCCAATGCCCAGCGATTTGTGCATTATTTTCAAGGCCGCCATTTAACAAAACCTTGAGGGCTGGAAATTGTTGTTGGGCATCGCGCCGCAGCTGTGCTGCTACCGCATAATGAAGCGGTGGTTTGGTACGATTTTCTTTGGGTGATAAGCCCCTTAAAACTGCATTCCGCGCATGAATCGTTATTTGCTGCGCCCCCGCATCAGCCACTGCCAAAATGAAGTTCAACGCAAATTGATAATCATTTAGCGAGGTAGACGCATCCATTTGATTTAAACCCAAACGCTGCTTTACTGAAATGGGTAGATGCGTAGCCTGGCTCATGGCACGCACACATTGAGCTACTAATTCGGGTTCGGCCATTAAGCATGCGCCAAACGAGCCCCGCTGGACTCGCTCTGAAGGACAGCCGCAATTCAAATCAATTTCAGCGTAGCCCCACTGCTCAGCCAAGGCTGCACACCGTGCTAAATCATCTGGCTCACTGCCACCCAATTGCAAAACTAGGGGGTGCTCGGCTATTGAATAGTCTAAATGGCGCGGGACATCGCCATGCAATAAGGCGCCCGTAGTCACCATTTCAGAATAGAGTACTGCTTTTTTTGAGAGTTGGCGATGGAATAATCGACAATGCCGATCAGTCCAATCCATCATTGGCGCAACCGCTAAGCGTTTACTCGCGGGAGGCTTTCTTGCGCTCATGCTCTTTTAGATACCGCTTACGTACTCGCACACTTTTAGGGGTCACTTCAACTAGCTCGTCATCACTAATAAACTCAACCGCGTATTCCAAGGTTAAGTCGATTGGCGTCACTAAGCGCACGGCCTCATCTGTTCCTGATGAACGCACATTAGTTAATTGTTTACCTTTGATGGGGTTAACAACAATATCGTTATCGCGGCTATGTATACCAATCACCATGCCCTCATAAACAGGACTGCCATGACTAACAAACATTCGCCCACGATCTTGGAGTTTCCAAATTGCATAAGCTACAGCTTCACCATCATCTTGGCTAATTAACACGCCATTGTGGCGCTCACCTAGAATGCCATCTTTGGCAGGATAGTAAGCATCAAAGGTATGGCTCAGCAAGCCATTGCCTCGGGTCATAGTCATAAAGTCGCCTTGAAAGCCAATTAAGCCGCGCGCCGGAATGCGGTACTCTAAGCGAGTACGGCCTTTACCATCACTTACCATATCCAGTAACTCTCCCTTCCGCTTACCCAACTCTTCCATGACGCCACCTTGAGTGGTATCTTCAACGTCGACAGTTAAGTTTTCAAACGGCTCCATTTTTACGCCGTCCTCTTCATGGAAAACCACGCGCGGACGTGAAACTGCCATTTCAAAACCTTCGCGACGCATCGTTTCAACCAAAATGGTTAAATGCAATTCACCGCGCCCTGAAACTTCAAACACCGTGTCATCGTCAGTTTCGCGCACGCGCAAAGCCATATTCGACTTTAATTCGCGGTCTAAGCGCTCACGAATTTGGCGGCTGGTTACAAACTTCCCTTCGCGGCCTGCTAATGGGCTGGTATTCACCATAAAGTTCATAGTCAATGTAGGCTCATCAATTTTCAGCATTGGCAATGGGTCTGGGGTATCTGGTGCGCAAATTGTCGTGCCAATAGCCAGCTCATCAATGCCGTTTACTAAAGCAATATCGCCGGCAATGGCTTCATCAACCACCTCGCGCTCGAGGCCTTTAAATTTCAGCACCTGATTCACTTTGCCCTTGAATGGCAGGCCATCAGGACCATTCATGCAAACGACCTCCATACCTGGCCTAACGCGGCCACGATTCACTCGACCAATACCAATCTTGCCGACATAACTGTTGTAATCAATGGAGGAAATTTGAAACTGCAAAGCACCGTCCGGATCATCATCGCGTACGGGTACATGCTCTAAAACGGCATCAAATAGAGGCCGCATATCTCCCGAGCGCACATCCTCAGTCAGTCCAGCGTAACCATTTAAACCTGAAGCAAAGATCACCGGGAAGTCGAGCTGCTCTTCAGTCGCGCCCAATTTGTCAAACAATTCAAATGTGGCATTGATCACATAATCACAGCGGGCACCTGGGCGATCGACCTTATTCACAACAACGATCGGTTTTAAACCGAGTGCGAGCGCTTTCTTCGTGACGAAGCGGGTTTGTGGCATTGGGCCCTCAACCGCATCGACCAACAATAAAACGCCGTCGACCATGGAGAGCACCCGCTCTACTTCGCCGCCAAAGTCCGCGTGTCCGGGTGTATCGACAATATTGATATGCGTACCATCATATTCAACTGCACAATTCTTCGACAAAATGGTAATGCCGCGCTCTTTTTCAAGATCGTTCGAGTCCATCACCCGTTCAGTCATTCTTTCATTAGTACGGAACGTGCCAGACTGGCGCAGTAGCTGATCAACTAAAGTAGTTTTGCCGTGGTCAACGTGGGCAATGATGGCGATATTACGAAGGGCGCGTTTGGTCATGTAATGCTTCTATCTAAGGAGGTGAAATAAATTAAGAAACTTGTGAAATAAGGCGTCGCGGATGCAGGACGCCAGAGCGCCAGTCGGCAGTACCAATAAAATTATGAGGGGCAGATGTAGCACGATAGATACGCACTAAGGCATCAGCCCAAGGAAAAGCATTGCTAAGTACTAAGGGGACGCGCTGACCTAGACTAAGTCGTTTTGCTTGCAGCTCATCGACAGTTAATTGTGGCAAGGTTTGTAATAACGCATCAATTGGGAGCAGGTCAACACCTTTTTCGGCCCCTTTAGATTGCAAGGTCTCTAGGGTAATCGATTGTTGGAGTGATAAATGACCCACCGCAGTGCGACGTAAACCGACTAAATGAGCGCCGCAACCAAGCGTAGTGCCGAGATCTTCAGCTAAGACGCGAATATACGTACCCTTGCTACAACTCACTTCTAGAGTAGCTTCAGGCCACTGGATTGCAACCCAGCGAATAGAATGAATGGTAATGTCGCGTGCAGTGCGCTCTACCTCAACGCCCGCGCGAGCGTACTCATATAAAGGCTTACCATCCCGCTTCAGTGCCGAATACATTGGCGGTACTTGTGAAATAGGCCCACTAAAGTGGGGCAAAAGCGCTTCTAAAGTCGCTTGCAAAGCTGCCTCATCAGCAAATTCCGGTAGTACTTGCTGTTCAATCATGTCGCCTTCTGCATCGCCAGTGCTGGTACGAATACCAAAACGAATTTGGGCGATATAGGTTTTATCTGCATCTAATAAATCTTGTGAATATTTAGTTGCTTCCCCCAAACAAATAGGTAAAAGCCCAGTAGCCATTGGATCTAAGGTACCAGTGTGGCCTGCTTTTTCAGCATGCAAAGCACGCTTTACCGCTGTGACCGCACCTTGGGAGCTAATGCCCGCAGGCTTATCTAGCAATACCACTCCATCAACCCGTTGTGACATAAGAATCTCGGTCTTTGCTTAATCTTTGCTATCGCTAATTTCATCGCTTTGCACTGCTTGATCAATTAAACGCGACATTTCGATGCCCCGCTCAACGGAAGTGTCGTGTACAAAATGCAATGTAGGAATGGTATGAATATGTAGCCGTTTAAATAAGATGGAATGCAAGTAGCCGGCTTTTTCCTGTAAGGCAGCTAAAGCATGATCCGGCTTTGCGCCCAACACGGTAAAAAAAACTTTGGCATGCGCCAAATCTGGTGATAACTCAACGCCTTGCAAGGTAATTAAGCCCAAGGATTTATCGCGCAATTCACGAGGGATAAGCTCAGCCAAGTCACGTTGAATTTGGTCAGCTAATCGCTCATTGCGATGAGGGCTAGTTTTATGCATAGAATTGGCTGCGTCTTAAAGTGTTCTAGCGACTTCAGTAACTTCAAAAACTTCGAGCTGGTCGCCCTCTTGAATATCATTTTGGTTTTTGAGTGACAGGCCACATTCAAAGCCACCCTTCACTTCTTTAACGTCATCTTTAAAACGCTTAAGCGAATCTAATTCACCAGTCCAAGTGACGACGTTATCGCGCAGTAAGCGTACTTTTGAATTGCGTTTGATAACGCCTTCTAGCACCATACAACCTGCAATCGAGCCGACTTTAGAAACTGAGAAGACCTGACGAATTTCTACTAAGCCAGTAATTTCTTCTTTCTTATCTGGTGTGAGCATACCGCCTAAAGCCAATTTAACTTCATCGACTGCGTCATAAATGATGTTGTGATAACGAATATCAACGCCATTATTTTCTGCTAACTTACGCGCTAAGGCATCAGCTCGGGAATTAAAGCCAATAATGACCGCTTTTGACGCTACCGCTAAATTCACATCGGTTTCAGTAATACCGCCTACCCCAGCGTGCACAATTTGTACTTTTACTTCAGGGGTAGATAATTTCTGCAATGATTGCGATAAAGCCTCTTGTGAGCCTTGAACATCAGCCTTAATAATAATTGGTAAGAGCTTGGCCTCAATTGCACCTTCACCCATATTTTCCATTAAGGTTTCTAGCTTAACTGCTTGGGCTTTAGCTAACTTCACATCGCGGAACTTACCTTGACGGAACAAAGCAATTTCACGGGCTTTGCGCTCATCAGGAACAACTTGGACTGCTTCTCCGGCATCTGGAACTTCTGATAAGCCTTGAATCTCAACTGGGATCGAAGGGCC
>CAILUH010000210.1 GCA_903837335.1 uncultured beta proteobacterium
AGGCGAGGCCACAATGCGGGCAATTAATAAAAATCCAAACACGACGAGACATAAAATAAAATAATATAAAGTAAGGTCATCGCTTAAATCAATCAAGCCAAATAAACTCCCTCTTGGAATTCCCTGAAAGCCATCTTCGCCACCGGTAATGGGGGCTTGCAAACAAATGAAATAAAACATTTGTGCCAAGGCCAAAGTAATCATCGAAAAATAAATTCCCTGCCGACGAATTGCCAAACCACCCATTGCAGCACCTAAACCAGCTGCAAACGTAGTTCCTAAAATAATTCCGAGCTCCGGTGAAAGCCCAGCATTACGCATAAAAAATCCCAACGCATAACCGCCGCCGCCAAAAAAAGCTGCGTGACCAAATGAGAGCAAGCCGGTATATCCCAATAACAAATTAAATGCAGCAGCAAACAAAGCAAAACATAAAATCTTCATTAAAAAAATCGGATAAAAAAACCACGGCGCAAGTACGCCAATCAAAATAATGGCAAGATAAAAAATCGTTCTCAACAATTTCATCGCGGGCATTTTATTTTTCCCTTCCAAATAAACCGGCAGGTCTAAATAACAAAATAATCGCCATAATTGCAAACACCACGGTATTTGACGCTTCAGGATAAAAAACCTTGGTTAGCCCCTCGATTAAACCAAGTCCCAAGCCAGTCAAAATCGAGCCCAAAATCGAGCCCATTCCACCAATAACAACTACCGCAAAGACAACAATGATTAAATTCGAGCCCATCAACGGGGAAATTTGAATAATAGGCGCGGCAAGCACACCCGAAAATGCAGCTAAGCCAACCCCAAAAGCGTAAGTTAAGGTCATCATTAGCGGGAAATTAATTCCAAATGCTTGAACTAATTTTGGATTCTCGGTGCCCGCACGTAGATACGAGCCTAACTTGGTTTTTTCAATCACATACCAAGTAACAAAGCACACGGAGAGTGATGCAAAAACAACCCATGCGCGGTAATTGGGCAGCATCATAAAGCCTAAATCAGTCGCCCCAGTAAGTAGCTCGGGGGTCGAAAAAGGGAGCCCCGAAGAGCCGTAAATCGAGCGCAAGATGCCTTCAATAAAAAGCGTGAGGCCAAAGGTCAACAAGAGCCCATACAAATGATCCAACTGATACAGGTGACGCAATAAGAGGCGCTCAATCACCACCCCAATCGCACCCACGACCAGCGGGGCCAACAACAACATTACCCAATAATTCAGCCCAAGGTATTGGCCAGCCATCCACGTCACGATCGCGCCCAACATAAACATCGCGCCGTGCGAAAAGTTAATAACATTTAAGAGGCCAAATATAACCGCCAGCCCTAAACTTAAAATGGCGTAGAAGCTCCCGTTAACCAACCCCAAAAGGAGTTGGCTTAACAGGGCCGAAGTGGAAAGACCAAAAATTTCCAACGATTACTTCAATGCGCACTGTGAATAGGAGGCAATCGGGTATGCCTGCTCACCAGGAATGGTGCTAATCAGCTTGTAGTAATCCCAAGGTGATTTTGATTCGGCTGGTGTTTTAACTTCATACAAGTACATGGTATGAACCATTGTGCCGTCTTTGCGAATATAGCCGCCCTTGGTAAACATGTCGTTAATTTTTACCTTGCGCAACTGCTCCATTACTTTATCGGCATTATCTGTTCCTGCTACCTTCACTGCATTAAGGTAGGTCATGGTTGAAGAATAATTACCCGCCTGCACCATCGACGGCATGCGCTTCATTTTGCCAAAGAAGCGTGCACCAAATTTGCGAGTCTCTTCATTTTGATCCCAATACCATGCCTCGGTTGCATAAAGTCCCTGCGCGCTTTTTAAGCCCATACTATGCACGTCAGAAATAAAGACCAGCAGACCGGCAATCTTCATGGTCTTGGTAATGCCAAATTCATTGGCGGCCTTTACTGCATTAATGGTATCGCCACCCGCATTTGCCAAACCTAAAACCTGGGCCTTAGAATTTTGTGCCTGGAGCAAATAAGATGAGAAGTCGCTGGCATTTAAAGGATGGCGCACGTTGCCCAGCACCTTACCGCCATCAGCGACTACTACTGCGGCTGCATCTTTTTCAAGTGCGTAACCAAACGCATAGTCTGCGGTTAAGAAATACCAGGTTTTGCCGCCTTTGCCAATCATGCCTTTGCCTGTGCCATTGGCCATGGCAATGGTGTCATAGGTGTAATGCACGGTATACGGGCTGCACTGTTCGTTGGTAAGCGCCGATGAGCCGGCGCCGTTGTTAACATAAATACGCTTCTTTTCGGAAGCAACCTTAGCGGTAGCCAGCGCAGTGCCTGAATTGGTGCCGCCGAAAAGTACTGTAACGCCATCGCGATCAATCCACTCGCGCGCCTTTGATGCTGCAATGTCGGCTTTATTTTGGTGGTCAGCAGAAATCACTTCGATCTTGCGGCCCAACACGGTTCCACCAAAATCGGCGATTGCCATTTTGATCGCCTCGAGCCCGCCATCGCCATCAATGTCGGCATAGAGTCCCGACATATCGGTAATAAAACCAATCTTCACTGGCGGCTGGGTCTGCGCTAAGGCAATCCCGGAGGCGCCCATGAATACTGCAGTTACCGTTGTTGCTATTAGTGTCTTTTTCATTTTTTTCCTTTAATCATTTATTTGCCGATCAAACCCCTAAATACCCATTCAACAGTTCTGCCTTAGCGGCTAATTCTGAACGTTGCACCACTTCGACCACATGTCCGCTTTCAATAACATAGTGTCGATCTGCCAACTTCGCAGCAAAACGAAAATTTTGCTCTACCAAGACAATCGTAAAACCGCTATTACGCAACTTAGTTACCACCTCACCCAATTTCTGCACAATGACCGGGGCTAAACCCTCAGTAATTTCATCTAGCAACAATAATTTTGCGCCCGTGCGCAAAATTCGGGCAATTGCCAGCATTTGTTGTTCACCGCCCGACAACCGCCCGCCAGGGCTTGCTCTGCGTTCATACAAATTTGGAAACATCTCATAAATAGTATCTAAAGTCATGCCGCCACGCACAACCTCTGGGGGCAAGAGGAGGTTTTCCTCGGCAGTTAAGCTAGTAAAAATGCCTCTTTCTTCGGGGCAATACCCGATACCAAGGTGAGCAACTTGATAGGTTTGCATGCCAATGGTTTGTTTTCCACTTACTTCAATCGAGCCCGTGCGCTTACCAGTTAATCCCAAAATCGCCTTCAGGATAGTTGAGCGGCCAGCACCATTTCGGCCCAGCAAAGTAACCACCTCGCCGTTGGCAACCTGAAAATCGATGCCATGCAAAATATGCGATTCGCCATACCAGGCTTCGAGGTTTTTTACGTTTAGGGCGGAAGCGCTCATGCCCCTGCCTCAGACTCGCTGCCTGTGTACGCCTCAATCACAAGGGGGTTTTTGGAAACCTCGCTATAGGGGCCTTCGGCCAGCACCGAACCCCGTTGTAAGACCGTAATTTGGTCAGCAATGGCAGAAACGACTTTCATGTTGTGCTCAACCATCAACACGGTGCGCCCAGCCGCAACCCGCTTGATCAACTCAGTAACGCGCGCCACATCCTCATGGCCCATCCCTTGAGTAGGCTCATCTAAGAGCATCAGCTCCGGCTCCATTGCCAATGTTGTGGCAATTTCAAGCGCGCGTTTTCTGCCATAGGGTAAATTGACCGTTTGCTCTTCTGCATTCTCGGCCAGCCCAACCTCAAGTAATAACTCCATCGCTCTCTCATTCAAGACATTTAATGAGTGCGGCGATTTCCAAAAATGAAACTCGCTACCAAGCTTGCGCTGTAAGGCTATGCGGACGTTTTCTAAAACGCTTAAATGGGGGAATACGGCCGATATTTGAAATGAGCGAATGACACCTCGACGGGCAATTTGTGCAGGCCGCTCCTTGGTGATGTCGATGCCGTTATAGTAAATATGACCCGCACTAGGCTCTAAAAATTTCGTTAATAAATTAAAACACGTAGTTTTGCCGGCGCCATTTGGGCCAATTAAGGCGTGAATGCCGCCGCGCGCAACCTGAAGATTAACATCGCTAACAGCCGCAAACCCCTTAAAGGCCTTACCTAAATTTACTGTTTTTAAAATAATGTCGTTATGGTCCACAAAACCTCAATTGCTTGCGCAGATAAGCTCTTGAGAATAACCCAGGATCACGCGCCATTGCATAGGGATAACCCCGAAGTGACCCAGCCTAAGACCCCAATTGGGACAATGCCGTTTGATGCTGTTGAATAGCTAGTTGAGCCAAAGGGCCCATGAGGTCGAGCGGCATCCGTTGTGCGCCCTGCATAATTAAAATCGCGTATGGTTTTGCTAGGGCACTAACCTCGGCGGAAAGAGCATGCTCATCCCCAGCCGGCGGGGCCTGTTGACGCCAAAAATTGATTGCTGCCTCTAATTCTTGAATGGTGACAAACATGATTAAGGCCAAGCCTTATTTGGTTTGTACGGCGAGCATCGAACCGCGGCACTTTTTTGCCCCACAACGGCAAGCATAGTCGCGCTTCATAGCCTTAGTTATGCGCCCCTCTACATCTAATGAATAGTCATAAAACAGCTCTTGTCCAACCTTGAGATCGCGCTTTGCCAAGATAAATACGCGCGCTTTGCCGCCATAGAGCTCTTCTTCGGTTTCGCAATTAGGTTTACAGGAGTGATTAATCCAGCGTGCCGCGTTACCGCCCTGATTGGCATCAATTACCCGGCCATCATCCAAAGAAAAATAGAATGTGTGATTCGGTTGTTTTGGGTCGTGGGGATGAATTCGCTCGGCCTCTTTCCAGGAGATACGCTTCCCCTTGTACTCAATAATGGGCATTCCTTTTTTAATTGGCTTAGCAACAAAAACGCCTTTGCCATGAATGTCCGAGGACCGAACCACAATGCGCGAGCGATCTACCTTGGGTAGTTGACGATTTTTCTTTGCCATGTTCTAAACGTCAAGGTTGCGAGCAATTAACGCATTTTTTTCAATAAAAGCGCGGCGTGGATCTACCTCGTCGCCCATCAGGGTTGTAAATACTTGATCGGCCATAATGGCATCTTCAATTTGCACCCTTAAAAGACGTCGGGTAGCAGTATCCATAGTTGTTTCCCAAAGTTGCTGCGGATTCATTTCACCCAAACCCTTGTAGCGCTGACGACTAACGGTTCGCTCGGCTTCGGCCAACAACCAGGCAAAGGCCGCGCGAAAGTTTTGTACCACTTGCTCTTTTTGATTTTTGTCTGGATCGCCGCGCCGCACGCGAGAGCCTGGCAATACCCTGCCAGCAAGCGCTTGTGCGGCGCTAGTCAAGCTTTGATAGTCGTTACCATGAACAAAATCAGAATTAATAGCCGACAGCTTTAGGTTGCCATGAATGCGCCTAGACAACAACAATCTAAACCGTTCCGTACGATCTTCCTTTTGAACGGTAATTTCTGGCGGCAAGACCAAGGGGTTTAATCCCTCTGATAAGGAGACAAGGAGGCGCTTGGCAGAATCATACGCCTCGGCCTCAGTATCCAAATTCAGCGGAACGCCTGCAGCAATCGCGCGTAAGGCATCCTCATCAATTGTGCGGGAAAGCCGGTCAACTACCGACTGAATCACTTGATAGTTTTTGGCCAACTCAACCAAGTCAGCCCCTGCAATTACCTCGCCAGCGGGGGTTTCAATCGAAGCCGACTCAAGCGCTATTTTTAATAGCAGCTGGTTTAATTCCACATCATCTTTAATGTACTGCTCGTTTTTGCCAAATTTCACTTTATACAAAGGGGGCTGTGCAATATAAATATGGCCCCGCTCAATTAGCTCTGGCATTTGGCGATAAAAGAAGGTAAGTAATAAGGTTCGAATGTGGCTACCGTCAACGTCCGCGTCGGTCATGATGATAATGCGGTGATAGCGCAGTTTGTCGGCCTTATATTCCTCAGCGCCGATGCCGGTTCCCAGCACCGTAATTAAAGTCACAACCTCTTGGCTCGCTAACATTTTGTCAAAGCGGGCTTTTTCTACATTAAGAATTTTCCCTTTAAGTGGCAAGATGGCCTGAAAGCGGCGATCACGCCCCTGCTTTGCCGAGCCGCCTGCTGAGTCGCCCTCAACAATAAACAGTTCTGATTTTTCTGGGTCTTTTTCTTGGCAGTCGGCCAACTTCCCCGGCAAGCCGAGGCCATCAAGCACGCCCTTGCGTCGAGTCATATCCCGCGCTTTGCGGGCAGCCTCACGAGCCCGGGCAGCATCCACAATTTTTCCACACAAAATTTTTGCGTCCTGGGGGCGCTCTTGTAAATACGCGCTTAAGGCCTCAGCGACAATTTCTTCGATGGGGCCGCGCACCTCGCTTGACACCAGCTTATCTTTGGTTTGACTAGAAAACTTTGGCTCGGGAACCTTTACTGACAAAATACATGTCAGGCCCTCGCGCATATCGTCGCCAGAAATTTCTACCTTTGCCTTTTTAGCAATTTCATGTTCATCAATATATTTATTAATCACCCGCGTCATCGCGGCGCGCAGTCCGGTTAAGTGAGTGCCGCCGTCGCGTTGCGGGATATTGTTAGTAAAACAAAGCACTTGCTCGCTGAAACTATCGTTCCATTGCATAGATACTTCGGCGGTAATTTGTCCGCCAAGGTCAGAGGGCCGCATTCCTTCGGCATAAAAAATGTTTGGGTGTAGTACGGTTTTGGTTTGATTAATGTATTCAACGAACCCCCGAACGCCACCAGAAAAAGCAAAATCTTCTTCTTGACCGCTGCGCTGATCTATCAGTCGAATATGCACACCATTATTTAAAAATGACAGTTCGCGAATGCGCTTTACTAAAATTTCATAGTGGTATTCGACCTTGCCAAAAATTGTTTCGTCGGCTAAAAAGTGAACCTCCGTTCCCGTCATTTCGGTCTCGCCAGTAACGGTAATGGGCGAAATGGCGACGCCATTTTCCATTTGGATATTTGGGTTTTGAATAACGCCGCGCGCAAACTCCATATAGTGCGTCTTGCCGTCACGTCGAATCGTGAGTTTTAGCCACTTCGACAGCGCGTTGACACAACTTACCCCTACGCCGTGTAAGCCGCCAGAAACCTTATAACTATTTTGATCAAACTTACCGCCGGCATGTAACTCGGTCATGACAATTTCCGCAGCGCTTCGCTTGGGATCGTTTTTATCGTCATATTTAATCCCGGTGGGAACGCCCCGCCCATTATCAACAATGGATAATGAGTTGTCGGTTTGAATAACCACGGTAATCTCGGTGCAGTGGCCCGCCAAAGCCTCGTCAATGGAATTGTCAAGCACCTCAAATACCAAATGATGAAGTCCGGTGCCGTCAGAGGTGTCGCCAATATACATGCCGGGGCGCTTTCGCACCGCATCGAGGCCCTCGAGAATTTGAATTGATGATGCGCCGTACTGCTCTACCACTTTAATTTCTTCAGTCATTTTTTTCTAAGTTAAATTCGCATTGGCATCACAACATACTTAAAGGACTCGGATCCTGGAAGGGTTATGACGGCGCTACTATTGGCATCACCAAGGCTTATTTGTAATGTTTCATGCTTTAGGTTGGCCAATACGTCGAGCAAATAGCCAACATTAAAACCAATCTCAACCGCATCTCCATTATATTGAGTTTCGATCTCCTCCTGCGCCTCTTCTTGCTCGGCATTGGTAGATTGAATCGTAATACGGTCGGCGCCCAAAGAAAAACGCACACCTTTAAATTTTTCAGTAGTTAAAATTGCCGCACGCTGTAAGGCCGACTGCAGCTCTTCGCGCTTAATGGACAAAGTATTTTTTTGCCCCTTCGGAATAACCCGCTGAAAGTCGGGAAACTTCCCTTCAACTAATTTTGAAATTAACTCAATATCGCCAAAATTAAATTTCACTTGATTAGAGGTCAGACTTATTTGCAAAGGAGTGTCTGATTCCTCCAACAAATGCTGGCACTCAAGAATGGTTTTTCTGGGAATAATAATTTCCTGTCTCTCGCCATTGCCGCTTGGTGCCGACGCGAGCTCGATCTGACTATAGGCCAACCGGTGCCCGTCGGTCGCGACTGCAATCACTTGCTTGCCCTCAACTACTAACAACATTCCGTTAAGGTAATAACGAATATCTTGCTGCGCCATGGCGAAATGCACCTGACTGATAAGTTGCCGAAAGTCCTTTTGCGGCATATTCCACGAAGCAGTGGTTTCACCAACGCTTTGCATTACTGGAAACTCGGAGGGAGACAGTGTTTGTAAAGAAAAGCGGCTTCTCCCGCTTTGCACTACCATGCGACCATCTTTTAGACTAAGGGTAACCGGGCCCTCTGGCAGTGAGCGCAAAATATCCAGCAGCTTTCTTGCGGCAACTGTCGTTATCACCTCTTCCGCACCAACGCCAAAATTTGCTGAGGTGGTAATTTGAATTTCAATATCC
>CAILUH010000211.1 GCA_903837335.1 uncultured beta proteobacterium
GTGAGGGCTTCCATTTCGACACCGGTAGGGCCCGTTGTTACGGCACGTACTTGGCAGCGAATGGAATGGCTTTGAGCATCAGCCTCAAAACTGACACTGACGTGACTTAGGGCAAGCGGGTGACAAAGGGGGATTAAATCAGCCGTTTTTTTAGCCGCCTGAATGCCTGCTATGCGGGCGATGCCCAAAACATCGCCTTTTTTATGGCTTCCAGCCTCAACCATGGCAAAGGTTTCAGGCTGCATGAAAATAGAGCCACAAGCAAGTGCCAAGCGCTCAGTATGGGCCTTATCTCCCACATTAACCATATGGGCTTGACCGCTATCATCAAAATGTGTGAGTTTATTCATAAGATAAGTTTTACCATAGAGGGATGGAAATCGAAATTTTGCACAAATTGGGTCAAATTTGCTACTGCAGCTTTCGGCGCTGTATTGCTATTAGTTTAATTGCTTACCTTGCGTTACCCATGCCCTTAGTCATTTCAACTGCATGGGCAGCCGATGTCTCGGTACAGGGTAATGCAGCTATTTTAGAAAATTTAGGACGGGCAGTGCAATCACCGGATGCGCGCTCGAATAATTTGCCGCCACTTCAGCAAAAACAAGAACGCCCCAATTTATTAATGCCCGACATGGGCGATCCAGGCGGTAATGCATTGAGCCCATTAGAAGAGCGCAGGATGGGCGAAAGGATTATGCGCGAAATTCGTCCTGATCCTGATTATTCAGACGACTTACCCATTACTGATTTTTTAAATGAAATGGAGCGACGCCTCTTACAGGCAGCCAAAAAATTACAATTGGGTGGCGCAAATAATCAAGGTAGTGCAGCATATAACTATGAAATTTTCTTAGTTAAAGACCCCTCAATCAATGCGTTTGCATTGCCAGGCGGGTTTATTGGTTTTCATTCAGGCCTAATCGTGGCAGCTGAAAGTGAGTCTGAGGTGGCGTCGGTGATGGGCCATGAAACGGGACATGTGTTGCAGCGGCATTTAGCGCGACAAATGGATAAGCAGGCCACCAATACCATGATTACTATCGCAGGGGCCTTGCTGGGCGCATTAGCAGCGGCAAAAAATCCGGCAGCAGCACAAGGATTAATGACTGGGGGACAAGCCTTAGCAATTAATAATCAACTATCGTATTCACGTGACGCCGAGCGTGAAGCTGATCGCATTGGTTTCGAAATTTTGCAAGGTAGCGGCTACGATGTGAATGCGATGCCTTTATTTTTCCAGCGTTTGCAAAAAGCAACGGGCATTATGGATAAAGGTATTCCAGAATATGTGCGTACCCATCCATTAACGACTGATCGTATTGCCGATATGCAAGATCGGGCGAGGGTTGTACCCCCACGCAATGTACCGCCTGCGATCGAATTTTATTTAATTAAAGCGCGCGCCCGGGTCGAGCAACAAAGTAGTTCCAGTGGTTTATATGATTTACGTTTAATTTTTGATGGCTTAAGTAAGCAATCTCAACCAGAAAAACAGCTAGAAGGCTATTACGGTTTAGCTTTAGTTGCGCAACGGCAAGGCAAAATTGATCAAGCTGAAGGTTTTTTACAGAAGGCACGAACTATTACCCAAACCATCATTGCGCCTGGTTCACCGATGCAGCGTCAAAGTATTTCTTTAGACGTCACTGCTGCTGAGTTGGCCTTAGCCAAAGGAAGATTAGTAGAGTCTTTGCAGATTGCTCAAGCCAGTATGAAGGCATTTCCACAGTCGTATGCCGCGCCTGTGGCCATGATTAATGCCGAATTAAAGTTAGGGCGTAATGCTGATGCTATTGCTTGGCTAAAAAACCGCACCAAGCTACAACCTGCAGAGCCTTTATGGTGGTCTTTATTGGCCACGGCCTATCGGCAAGACAATAAGCTTGCGTTACACCATTTTGCTTTGGCCGAAAAATTTGCTTTAGAAGGCGCTTTGCCATATGCAATTGATCAATTAAAAATCGCTCGCTCCATTGGTGGTAGCGATTTTTATCAAGCCTCTACTATTGATGCGCGCATACGTGATTATCAGCGGATGTTTCGCGAACAACAGCAAGAAGATGGCAGGCAAGGGCGCCAACCAAGTTAAGGCAACGACTTAGTGTAGGCCGTGATGTTTGATGGGAAGAGGAAAATTTTCTTCCGTCGAGCGGCTTGCATGTAAATGGGCAATGCGCCAACCTTGGCTATCTTGCAAAATAACCAAAGTAATATTCAAGAAAAATTCAGCTTCAATTTGATCGGGCTCAAAGTGTACGGCTTCTGTAGTATCGTAAATGGCAGTGCCTAAGGTAGCATGCGAAATGCAGTAAATAGGTTCAAGAAATAGCGCTCGAGTCGCTAGTAAGCGCTCTAAGCCCTTGCGAATTTCAGCATGTCCACTTAATCGTTGCCCCTCGGGTAAAACACAAGTAATGTTGTCATCATCTAACCAAAGATCAAGCGCATTTTGCACATTCCGGTGCGCCAATGCATCCCGCCAGGCATCGACTAATTCGTCAGCATTTTGAAAGAGGCGAGCAAGATGGGGCATGTCAATCTCCTAAAGACTCAAGGCAGTAAAAACCTGCGCTGCGCTAATTTCTTTTAAGCAGGCTAAGGTACCAAGCGGACAGGTGCGCTGGTAGCAAGGACTGCAGGGTAAGTGTAACCAAATGACCCGCGCTTTACTCGATTCCGGAGGAGTATGACGTGGGTCACTTGAACCAAAAATAGCGACTTGGGGAATTTGTAAGGCAGCAGCAATATGCATTAAGCCTGAATCATTGCTGACCATGGCTTTGCAATTCGCAATTGTGGCGAGCGCTTGATTCAGACTAGTAGTACCACACCAATTATGTATACGAGCAGTACTACTAACCTGCTTTTCTGTTTGGATTTGAATTAATTGGCCTATTTCAGTATCGCTCGTGCTGCCTAAAATGATGATGTTCGCGTGCGCATCCCGTTGCAAAATCAGCGCAGCAAGTTCGGCATAGCGCTCACTTGGCCAGCGCTTTGCAGGGCCAAACTCTGCGCCGGGCGCAAAGACATAAAGCGCTGCAGGATCAATTTTTTCACTGCTTAAGCGTAGCTGAATTTCAGTTTGATCCAAAGGGGGAATGCGCAATTGTGCAGGCTTGCTAGTGATCAAATTGTCGATGGGCGAATCCACCGTTGGCAGCAATTGCAATAATTTAGCGTAGTGCTTGATCATCGGCTCGCGCGCGGTTTTCGGTGGATTAGCTAAAGCCCGATTAATTAGTCCGAAGCGCATTTCTCCGCGGTATCCAATGCGCACAGGTATTTTTGCTAACCAAGGGATGAGGGCTGCTTTTAAACTGTTCGGCAAGATAAAACAACTGCTGTAA
>CAILUH010000212.1 GCA_903837335.1 uncultured beta proteobacterium
ATCTCGCCGCCAAATTCACGAATGATCGCTAATAATTCTTGCGGCACACTTGATGAACCATGCATCACTAAATGGGTATTCGGAATTCGCGCATGAATTTCGCGGATACGATCGATCGCCAAAATATCACCAGTGGGTTTTTTGGTGAACTTATAGGCGCCATGACTAGTACCAATCGCAATGGCTAAAGCATCGCATTGGGTTGCTTTAACAAAGTCTGCGGCTTGCTCCACATCAGTAAGTAACTGTTCGCGGGTCATCGTGCCATCGGCACCATGTCCATCTTCTTTATCGCCCTTCATGGTCTCTAAAGAACCTAACACCCCCAGTTCCGCCTCTACCGTGACCCCAAGCGCATGTGAAAACTTAACTACTTCTTGAGAGACAGCAATGTTGTACTCATAACTGGCAACTGACTTGCCGTCAGCTTCGAGTGAGCCATCCATCATCACACTTGTAAACCCACTGTCAATCGCCGCAATACACACTGCAGGACTTTGGCCATGATCTTGATGCATCACTATTGGAATATGGGGATAGGATTCAACTGCTGCTGAGATTAAATGCCGTAAAAAAGCTTCGCCCGCATATTTTCTAGCGCCTGCTGAAGCCTGCATGATGACCGGTGAGTTAACCTCGTCAGCCGCGCTCATAATGGCCTGTACCTGCTCTAAATTATTGACATTAAATGCGGGCAGCCCGTAATTGTGTTCAGCAGCATGATCTAATAATTGACGCATTGATACCAAGGGCATAGCAATCCTCTAAAGAAAAGATAAAAACAGTGAATGGAGTTTACTCATTTCACTCTAACAATTTTTAATGTATTACTACCACCCGGTTCACCCATCGGCTCACCAATGGTTAATACGATCGTATCGCCAGACTTGACTGCCCCGCTCTCTTTTAAACGCTCTTCGACTTGGCGCAACGCAGTTTCACGGTCTTTGCTGACCTCAATACTAATCGGCGTTACATTACGGTAGGTGCTTAAAGCTCTTTGAGTTGATACTTTAGAGGTCAATGCAAAGATGGGCACGTGAATATTATGGCGACTCATCCAAATCGGGGTTGATCCTGACTCGGTTAACGCAGCAATTGCGGCTGCATTTAAATGATGGGCTGTAAATAAAGCGCCTAGGGCAATAGATTGATCAATCCGCGTAAAGGTTTGATCCAAAAAGTCGGTATCTAAACGTACCGATTCTGATTTTTCAGCTTCGATACAAATTTCTGCCATTTGCTCAATGGTTTTAACAGGGTATTGACCCGTAGCAGACTCAGCCGAGAGCATGACCGCATCAGTTCCATCGAGAACAGCATTTGCAACATCGCTAACCTCTGCGCGCGTCGGAACTGGTGCACTGATCATCGACTCCATCATTTGGGTTGCTGTAATGGTAAATTTATCAGCCTCGCGTGCTAAACGAATCATCCGTTTTTGTAGCGCTGGTACAGCTGGGTTACCGACTTCAATTGCTAAATCACCGCGGGCCACCATAATGCCATCGCTCTCTTGAATAATGCTTGTCAACGCCGCGGGCACAATAGCCTCTGCCCGCTCAACTTTAGCAATTAACTTCACTTTGCCAACACCATGCTTGATGCTAGCTGCATCTGCCATCTTACGGGCAATTACCATGTCGGCGCCATCTTTAGGAAAGCTAATCGCGATGAAATCGACACCCATCGCAATCGCTGCATCTAAATCTTGAATATCTTTTTCAGTTAGGGCCGGAGCAGTTAAGCCTCCGCCAGCGCGATTAATTCCTTTGTTATTCGAAAGCGGACCACCGAGCTCAACTAAAGTATGAATCTCATTCCCTTTCACGCTCGATACACGCAAAACAATTAGGCCATCATTTAACAATAGTCGATCGCCGGCTTTGACATCTTGCGGTAAATTTTTGTAATCAAGCCCAACGCGCTCTTCATTACCTAATTCGCAAGCGACGTCCAAAATAAATGATGCGCCCTCTTTAAGCTGCACTTTGCCATTCGCAAACTTACCCACGCGAATTTTGGGACCCTGTAAATCAGCCATGATGCCAACTTCACGACCAATTTCGGCAGAAATCGTGCGTACTAAATTATGCCGCGCCAAATGATCGGCAACCGTACCGTGAGAAAAATTAAGCCGCACAACGTCGAGTCCTGCACGAATCATGTCACGCAAAACCTCTGGCTTTTCTGAAGCTGGGCCGAGGGTGGCAATAATTTTGGTAGCTCTTAACATGCTGTCCTTTAGGGTTATTTTTTAATATTTTCTTTGGCTCGTTCAACCAATACTGCAAACGCTGGCAGCGTTTTCCCCTCAAGAAATTCGAGGAAAGCACCGCCGCCAGTAGAAATATAGTCGACTTGTTTTTCAATGCCATATTTAGCAATGGCCGCTAAAGTATCACCACCGCCAGCGATGGAGAATGCGGGTGAATGCGCAATTGCCGCAGCTAACATTTTAGTGCCGCCACCAAATTGATCGATTTCAAATACGCCTAAAGGACCATTCCACACAATCGTGCCAGCGTTTGCCAACATGATAGATAATTTCGCTGCGGCTTTTGGACCGATATCAAGAATCATATCGTCGGCTGCAACTTCGGTAGCCGCTACGCGATTAGCTCTAGCCAATGGCGATAGCTCATTGGCGACTACAACATCTTCAGGAATAGGTACATGTGCACCGCGTTTTTCCATCAGCTCCATGATGTCGAGGGCTTCTTGCACTAAATCAGGCTCGGCTAACGATTTGCCAATGGGTAAACCTTTAGCCAACATAAACGTGTTAGCGATGCCGCCGCCAACAATTAATTCATCCACTTTGCTCGCTAACGATTTTAAGATCGTCAGCTTAGAAGAAACTTTTGAGCCAGCCACAATCGCCACTAATGGCCGTTTAGGATTAGCAAGTGCGCGGCTTAGGGCGTCTAATTCGGCAGCCATTAAAGGGCCTGCACATGCGATCGGTGCAAATTGGGCTACCCCATAGGTAGTCGCCTCGGCACGATGTGCGGTACCAAATGCATCATTAACGTAGACATCACATAGAGCGGCAATCTTTTTTGCCAATACTTCGCTATTTTTCTTTTCACCCACATTCAGACGGCAATTTTCTAGTAACACCACTTCGCCCGGTCTCACTTCAAAACCACCATCAACCCAGTCGCTAATGAGGGCCACTTTGCGATTCAATAATTCAGCTATGCGGTGAGCCACTGGGGCCAAACTATCTTCTGGCTTAAATTGACCTTCTGTAGGTCGACCTAAATGCGAAGTAACCATTACCGCAGCTCCAGCGGTGAGGCACATTTGAATTGCTGGCATCGAAGCCCTAATTCGGGTATCTTCCGTAATTTTTCCGGTCTCATCTTGAGGCACGTTTAAATCAGCTCGAATGAGCACCCGCTTACCTTGTAATTGGCCCGTTGCCACAAGCTCGGTAAGGCGCATAACATTAAAAAGGGCTGCAGGCATAGGAGACTGATGAAAGTGAAGGAAACGGAGTCTATTTTAATGAAAACCAACCCCTCCCACCACCTTCTTTGTTGGAGAACTCAATAAATAGGTGACCTGCTCTACAATAAGTGCTTTAGATGCCTAGCCAGCTTGGCTCATAGGTTTTAAAGGGCTTTTCCTTAATCTGCTACAAAGGGTAAAAACATGTCGATGTCTGACCGCGATGGCTTTATTTGGTTTGATGGGAAGATGGTTCCTTGGCGCGATGCCAATATTCATGTGCTTACCCATTCCTTACATTACGGTATGGGGGTATTTGAAGGTATTCGGGCTTATAAGACCGAATCTGGGCCAGCGATTTTCCGCCTTAAAGAACATGTCAAGCGCCTCTTCAACGGCACCAAAATTTTCCAGATGGCAATTCCATACAACGAAGAGCAAATTACCCAAGCCATTATCGATGTCGTCAAGGACAATAAATTAGCCGCTTGTTACATTCGACCGATTGTTTTTATTGGCTCAGAAAAATTAGGTGTTTCGCCCACTGGCAACACCATTCATACCTCGATTGCCGCTTGGGAATGGGGCGCCTACCTCGGTGAGGATGGCTTGAATAAGGGAATTCGGGTGAAGACCTCCTCTTTCACGCGCCATTTTGTGAATTCTTCCTTAGTTCGTGCGAAAGCATCAGGCTATTACATTAACTCCATTTTGGCGCACCAAGAGGTTGCTGCCAATGGCTATGATGAAGCGCTCTTACTTGATACCGAGGGATATGTTTCAGAAGGTTCGGGTGAAAATTTCTTTATGGTGCGTAACGGCATTGTTTATACCCCTGATCTTGCATCATGCCTAGATGGCATCACACGCGATTCAATTATCGAGATTGCCCAAGACCTGGGTTTTAAAGTCAAAGAAAAGCGCTTGACACGCGATGAAGTGTATACCGCTGATGAAGCTTTTTTTACAGGCACGGCTGCAGAAGTAACACCCATTCGCGAGCTTGATGATCGTATGATTGGCGATGGCTTAAAAGGGCCAATCACCAAGCAAATTCAGGATGTATTTTTCTCCACCGTCTATGGCAAAAATGAGCGCTATAAATCATGGCTAACCGCTGTGAAGTAATGACTATGCAAGCGACTGCTGACATCACGAACAACGCTAAGCCCATCATGATTGATGGTAAAGATCTGCCTTTGCATTGCCCACCTGGCCAAAGCCCGAGCTGGAATTTACATCCGCGGGTCTTTCTCGATATTGTCGATACTGGTCAAGCGAAGTGCCCTTATTGTGGAACTGAATATCGTCTCATTCCCGGAACAGCGCCCCACGGCCACTAGATCGGATGAGCGCATCCTGATCATCGCCCCAAATTGGATTGGCGATGCAGTGATGAGTCAGCCTTTAATTGCAATGCTGAAGCAGGCGCTTCCCACTTGCATCATTGATGTACTCACCACCCCCTGGGTCGCGCCAATTTACCGCGCCTGTACCGAAGTAAACCAACTGATTGAAGTACCGTTACAGCATGGCAAACTGCAGTGGTCTACTCGTGTGCAATTAGCCAAACAATTGCGTTTAGCGAATTACAGCAGTTGTTTTATCTTGCCGAACAGTTTAAAAGCAGCCCTCATCCCTTGGTTAGCAAAAATACCTGTGCGCATTGGATACCGCGGAGAAATGCGCTTCGGACTAATTAATCGGGCTTTAGCTAATCCACCGAAAAC
>CAILUH010000213.1 GCA_903837335.1 uncultured beta proteobacterium
GGACGCATCTTAGATCAGGGCGAACCTAAATACCTGAATTCACCTGAAACGCCTTTGTTCTCGAAAGGCAATACTTTATATGGGCTCTTTGAGGCGCGCCAAGCGATCCGTGCCCAAGAATTTGTATTAGTTTGTGAAGGCTATATGGATGTAGTTGCGCTAGCGCAATTAGGTTTTGGAAATGCCGTTGCTACCTTAGGAACCGCTTGTACTGCCAATCACGTGCGGGCTTTATTGCGGCAAACCGACCGCATTGTTTTTTCATTTGATGGCGATGCTGCTGGTCAGCGTGCTGCGCAACGCGCACTCGAAGCGTCTTTACCATTGATGTCAGACGATAAAGAAATTCGTTTTTTATTTCTACCGGCCGATCATGATCCCGATAGCTATGTCAGAACTTTTGGCGCTGCAGCTTTTGATAAAGCGATTAAAGAAGCGATGCCTTTATCGAGTTTCTTTTTTAAAACAGTGAGCGAAGATCAAGATCTTGGAACGCCTGAAGGACGGGCAAAAATACATCACGCCAGCAAACCATTATTGTTATCAATGCCACCAATAGCTTTACGTACCCAAATTTTGCGCGAAGTTGCTTTGCGCACGGCGACAACTCCACCTGAATTAGAGGCCTTTTGTGGTTTAGCGCAAGTCGCTAAACCAGCCCAACAAAATTCGAGTCAAGCACAAGGTAATTTTGCAGGGCGCCCCCCTTATTGGCAGGCAAATGTACCGGGCTCCCGGCAAGGACGGGACTCATTAGCGCCTTGGCAATCGGGTAAAGGCGCGCAGCGCAGAAATGTTGGTCAAGCAGTAGTACCACCCCAAGCACCAACCGATTTAGCCGAGCAAATTTTGCGAGTCTTAATACAGTTTCCGCATTTGGGTAAAGGGCTTGACCCTAACCAGCGACAATTAATCCTCAAATCCGCACAGCAACGCTCAGCGAAGACTTTAGGCTTAATGGAAGATCTGCTGCAGCAATGTGATTTAGTCGAATTCTTAGCGCAGGGCGATGCCACTCCCGCCGCAGGTGCTGGGGCTTTTGCATTATTTCAGGAGCAGTTGGCTAACAGTGAATTAGCCCCTTTATATGAAATTCTGCGCCAGCGAGTGATGGGCTCCGACCTGGATTTTGATGGCGCTAAAGCTGATTTAAATGGTGCGATGAAAAAATTGGAGCTATTGCATCTAAAAGAAGAAATGACGGAAATTGCCCAAAAAATTGCACAGAATGCAGCAAGTGAGGATGACCGTAAACGCTACCGCGAGCTTGGGGAAAAGCTGAGATTTGCGTAGGAAGATAGGCAAAACCCTGTCAATCGACTATAATGTAAGGCTCCCGAAAAAATTATTGTTGTAATTCAAAGACTTGCAGTGAAGTTTGACGAAATTTGGGTATTTGCCCACCGTAAGTGCCAGTGTTGTGCTGGCATCCCCTAACAGTATTGTAAGTAAGCGCTAACCTATGCCAACCACCAAATCTAAAAAACCCATCAAAGCTGCAGTTGTAAAAAAAGCGGTAGCTAAGCAGCCGGCAAAACCAGCCACCAAATCTATGAAGCC
>CAILUH010000214.1 GCA_903837335.1 uncultured beta proteobacterium
AGCTGCTTGCGTATACAAAGCACCGTGCGGCTTAACGTGATGCAACTTAGCCCCGGCAGCTTGCACAAATGCCTGTAACGCGCCTGTTTGGTACATGACAAAATCATAAGCATCTTCAGCTGTAATCGCCATTTCTCGGCGCCCAAAACCATTTAAGTCTGGTAGACCAGGATGAGCGCCAATACGCACATTTTTTGCGGCTGCCGCCGTCACTAGGTTGCGCATTCGGCGCGCGTCGCCTGCATGCCAGCCACAGGCAATGTTGGTTGAGCTAATATAGTTTAGCAATTCTAGGTCATGGCCCATATTCCATACGCCATAGCCTTCACCCATATCACTATTCAGATCAATTTTTTTATTCAAGGTTTGCCTCCAAGAGCGTTTTGAATTGCTGTAATCGTCGTTTGTAGCTCTTCATCAGCATGTAAGTTTATTGCATCTGCTTCATTTAACGAAAGTGGGTTTAAGCGAATCTGCTGCCCAGGCTTTAACTGTGCTAATTTGGTTTGAGCACTGCGAATAACTTCAGCAAGACGGGGATAGCCCCCGGTCGTTTGGTGCTCAGCCATCATGATAATGGGTTCGCCAGATGCTGGTAGTTGCACTGTGCCTAGCATCATGCCTTGTGATGCAATTTCAGGAAAAGGCGTTTTTAAAGCGAAGTCTCCCTGTAGCCGCATGCCCATCCGATTGCTTTGCGGTGAAATAGTCCAGACTGTCTGCCAGAATAGTGCTTGCTCCTTTTTACTCAGCTGCTGCAAATGTAAGCCTGGTAGCGCATCAATCATTTCAATTTTTTTATTCGGCACATAGGGAGAATGGATTGACCATTTAGGATAAGGCTTACCAGTTGATTTTTCAGCTAAAGCCTGCAGAGCAGGCTCAATTTCTCCTTGTAAAAACGGCATTAACTTTAGGCCGCTGCCCTTATGAAGTCTTTTGGGACCAATATTGGCACTTAAGTAGGAGCCTTGGCGATCAAGAATCGTGGGGGTATCGATGCCACCACGGATAGCTAAGATAAGACGGTAGCCCGATTCAATTTCGGCAAATTCGACCCTTGAGCCTGCAGCGATCGAAACTGGACGGTTACCGGGAGTCAGTTGCCCATTGATTCTTACTTTACAGATACCGCCAATCCAAGCAATGATGGCAGCGCGATGAAAAATAAGGCGGGGGCCAATGGAGGTAATTTCAAGTGCAGCGGTATCGAGCGCATTACCCACTAAAGCATTGGCCAACTGCAGGGCCGCTTGGTCTGCAGTACCACCTGGACTTACAGCCCAATGCATCAAACCATGTCGAGGAAAATCTTGAATCGTGGTGAGGGTACCGGCATTAACTATTTCAAGGTCAATCGGCTTTTGCTCATGGCCTTGAGCAGCCGCACGATTTTGTTTGCTAGTAGTCACTGCCGCTTCAATTTCTAGCAGCTCAGCAAAGGTAATTTCCTTAATCTGGATGTGATCACCAGGCATGAAGAGCCCAGGAGGATTGCGATTGACATCAAATAAGGTATCGGGACACTTGCCAATTAAATTCCAACCGCCCGGAGTAGCTTGGGGATAAATTGCTGTTTGCAAGCCAGCAATTGCCACTGAGCCGGCAGGAACTGCAGCACGTGGGGACTTCAAGCGGGGCAATTTGAGTTGCGGATTTAAGCCACTGCAATAAGCAAAGCCCGGCATAAAACCAACAATATCGACCGTAAAGGGAGAGTGCTTATGGAGCTCAATGAACTCACGCGTAGATAATTTGCATTGTGCTGCGCTAGAGACTAAATCCGGTGCTACGCGTTCGTCATAACAAATGCGAATGGTGTGTATTTGATTATTTATTGACGGCGCGATCTCTAGTGTAGATAAAAAATGTTGCAACAAATGATCCATTTCGAGTTTTGCTAAGGCCCTTACCTCTTCGGGAGTGCGCTGCTTAAAGTGATAGCGAATGAGTAGGGTTTCGATACCCGGAATAATATCGAGGGCCCACTCGGGATGGTTTTCAAAAAGCATTTGGGTAAGTGCATGCACCGTTTTAATGGGCGCAGTGGTTTGTGAGCAATCCAATAAAAGACAGCTATCACCCACATCAAAATAGCGAATAGTTGTCGCAACTTGCTTGACTTGGTTTTTATTTACCGACACCATTAGCTCAACTCAGAAAAAATTAGCGGCTAATTGCGCTACTTAATTTCTTTTTGCATCACTTGATCTGGTAACCAAGTAACCAATTCAGGCCAAATCGTAATTAAACCCACTGCAATGACCATCATCATGAAAAAAGGAAAGGATACCTTAGCGATATAGTTACTATCTTTGCCCGTCATACTTTGCAGTACAAATAGATTAAAACCGACTGGCGGGGTTACTTCAGCAATTTCTACTAAGAGCACAATAAAAATCCCAAACCAGACTAAATCAAAGCCAGCTAGTTGCACCATCGGCAATACGGTTACCGTAGTCAGGGCAATCATCGAGATGCCATCAAGCGCAGTGCCCAATAAAATATAAATGACGGTTAATACAGCGATCAGCGCCCAAGGGCTTAAATGCAAGCTTGCCACCCATTCAGCTAGCCCGCGTGGAATCCCGGTGTAACTCATCACGATCGATAAAAATGAGGTTGCGCCCAATACGAACATAATCATTGCGGTTAAGCGGGTTGCCGATAAAAGACTCTCCCAAAAGTTTTTCCAGGTGAGACTTTTGCCGAGCGCCGCTAAAATGAGCGACCCAACGACCCCGTAGGCTGCTGCTTCCGTGGCAGTTGAGTAGCCCATGAGCATCACCCAAGTGATGAAGACGATGAGCGCGGTACAAGGCAACAGCTGACCAATTGAATGAACGCGTTGCCGCAGACTATATTTTTCAGCTTTAGGAGTCTTCGTCGGATTCAACAGAGCCCAAACGACAATGTAGCCAGAAAATAAGAGCATCAAAATCGCCGCAGGAATAAAGCCTGCTAAAAAAATCCGGATGATCGATTGATCGGCTGCAACAGCATAGACTACCATGATGATTGAGGGCGGAATCAAAATACCGAGCGTGCCTGCGCATGATAGCGAGCCTAAAGTAATTTTGGGGTCATATCCCCGTTTGGTTAATTCAGGCAATGCCGATTTGGCAATCGTGGCACACGTTGCTGCTGATGAACCTGAGACTGAGCCAAAAATACCGCAGCCTAAAATATTCACATGCATGAGTCTGCCAGGTAGCCAATTAAGCCAAGGCGCCAAACCATTGAACATTTGCTCTGAGAGTTTGGTGCGAAATAAAATTTCCCCCATCCATACAAATAACGGTAAAGCGGCCAGGGTATAGGAGGAGCTCGAATTCCACCAGGCATTTGCTAAATTGATCATGGTATCTTTGTTAGAAAAAAGTCCCAGACCAATCCAAGCGGTAATGGCTACACCAGCCGGAATCCAAATACCCATCATCAATAAAATGGTCATTAGCACCAGCAGTAAAAGAGCGATGGTGACAATGCTCACAGCGTTTCTCCAAAATCACCCGCAGCTAAACGTTCTTCTTGAAGCAGTTGATAGCGGGGTTTCTGATGTCGTAGTACGCGGATTAACTCATCAATTACGGCAAGCGTAAAAATGAGGCAACCGATGGCTACAAAAATTTGCGGGATCCACAATGGCACCACAATTTGACCTTGGGATACATCACCAAAATCCCAACTTTGATAAGTAAATAAAGTAAATGCGCTGAGTGCAAAGAGACAAAATCCGAGTAAGAAGAGTAGCGAAATCCACTCCATGCGCCAACGCCATAGGGGGGTAAGGCGATTCAACAGAATTTCGACCCGCACAATACCGCCGTGCTGAAAAGTTTGCGCCAAAATGAGAAAGGCTGAGGCTGCACAGAGCCAGGCAATTAGATCATCGGCGCCACGTAAATTGATGCCGAATTCACGTGATAGCGACATCGCCATCATTAATGCGCCAACGGTCAAAATACACAAAGCCGCCAAGATGGCGGCTCCGTTAATAATGACATCAAGTAAGCGACCCAATCGAGTTCGTCTTGTCTCCGTCATACTCAATTAGGGTAGCTTAAGTGCATTATTTTTTAAAGGCAGTAATAATTTTTTGTCCTTCTTCGCCGGCGGCTCTAATCCATTCGGCCACCATAATGCGACCAACACGATCTAAATCATTTTTGAGCGCAGGGGAGGGTGGGCCAACGGTCATGCCATTTTTAGCCAAGATTTCTTTATCGCTCTTATTCTTCTTTTCCGATACTTCCCAGCCCCGTTTTTGTGCTTCAGCACTTAATTTAATCAGGATCGCTTGCGTGGGCTTGTCTAAAGAATCAAAATCTTTTTGATTGACCATCAAGATATTATTTGGCAGCCAGGCATCAACCTCATAGTAATACTTTAGGCTTTCCCAGACTTTAATATCAACACCCGTTGCGCCAGAAGTCATCATGGCATTGACGGTGCCTGTTGCTAATGCTTGGGCTAAATCTGCAACCTGTACAGTAATCGGTTGTGCACCGACTAACTCAGCGATCTTCGAGGTAGCTGGGTTATACGCACGCCATTTCAGGCCCTTTAGATCAGCACCAGAGGTAATGGGATTTTTAGAGTAAAGACCTTGAGGTGGCCAAGGAACAGCATACAAAACCTTGATGCCTTGTTTTTGCAGGGCCTTTTCAGTGGGCTCTTTTGAAAGCGCCCAAAGTTTCGCCGCTTCTTTATAACTAGTTGCTAAAAATGGAATTGAGTCGACCCCAAAAATCGGGTTTTCATTAGCCAAAGAGGAAACCAGTACTTCACCCATTTGTGCTTGACCAGTCTGAACTGCACGCTTGATGCCATTGGCGGGAAAGAGTGAGCCGTTAGGATGAACCACAATTTTGAGTTTGCCATTAGTCGCTTTTTCAATATCAGCTGCTAGTGCTTGTAAATTTTGGGTATGAAAATTACTCACAGGGTAAGCGCTAGCTAAATCCCATTTGGTTTGCGCTTGCACCAAACTGAATGGTGCAATAAATAGTGTTGCTAAGCTGAATTTAAAAAACCATTGCAACGATTTCATGATTAAAGTCTCCTCTAGGGTGCCCATATTGAGCTACGATCCAAAATAGTAACATTTTCACCGGCCAGCTAATTAAATTATTTTGACCAGATTAGGATTGGTGGGAAATCCTTTACAGCAGCCGCTGCAAGGCCAAAGAATACGCTTCCGCATCAGGGTTTCCACCAAGGCGTTGGGCCTCCCACATTACTTGACCAAGGCATTCCATGATTTGATGTTGGGCTTCATGTTCTGAGCCCAATTTTTGCACTAAGCGTTGTTGAATATTACGAATTCCTGGCGGCTGATCGATTGAAATTTGCTCGCTAATCGATAAATGCATGGAGAGGTGCAAAAAGGGATTGGTAGCCCCACCTTCCGGTGTGAAGTCTTGTTGGAGCGCTGCTTCTGTATTACTCAGCAGGGAATGGTACTCAGGATGTTGTGCAATCCATTGGCTAGCCAATATCTCCAAGGGCGTTAAGATTTGGCCGAGCATTTGTTTTTGCCACGTTTCGCAAAAGAAGCGTCGTACTTCTTCTCGACTAGGATTAAAGAGCGCCACGAATTTTTCCTTGACTAGTTTTACTGGAAAATTGGCACAGTGGCTCTACTAGACAATGTGCGCAATCGGGATTGCGGGCTTTACAAATATAGCGACCATGCAGAATTAGCCAGTGGTGAGCATCGAGTAAAAATTCTTGCGGCACTCGCTTGAGCAATTGTTGCTCAACGGTTTGCACATCTTTGCCGGGAGCTAAGCCAGTTCGATTCGAGACGCGAAAAATATGGGTATCAACGGCAATCGTTGGTTCGCCAAATGCAGTATTGAGAATAACGTTAGCAGTTTTTCTACCCACCCCAGGTAAAGCTTCAAGATCTGCGCGTATGCGCGGCACTTCACCAGCATGCCGATCTAGCAGTATCTGGCAGGTAGCTTGTAAGTGTTTTCCTTTGGTGCGAAATAAGCCAATATGTTGAATATAAGGTTGAACTCCAGCCTCACCTAAGGCTAGTATCGCTTGCGGTGTATTGGCCACTTTAAATAATTGGTCTGTCCCTTTATTAACCGAAATATCAGTAGCCTGGGCAGACAACATCACTGCGACAAGCAGCTCAAAAGGCGAGCTGTATTCAAGCTCAGTTTCTGGATGGGGATTATTTTTTTTTAATTGCTGGAAAAATGTTTCCCGTTGCGTTCGGTTCATCATGGGTTTCCAGCAGCCTTTGTTTG
>CAILUH010000215.1 GCA_903837335.1 uncultured beta proteobacterium
CACATCCGCTTTTGATTTTTTGGCCGCCTCTAAAATACCTTCGGCTAAATTCGGGTGATATAAGTGGAGTGTGCTCACTTTGAGTCCCATGCCTAATAAAGGTAAGGCTTTTTTGAAAAGCGCTTTTGCATAAGAATCGCACGCTTTTTTATGCTCTTTCTGCGTAAAACCATACCCTAAGGTACTGTCGCCATAAACCATTGGCGGAGTTGGGTCTGATACATAGACCAAGACCACCTGGGCGCCATCTGCCTTAGCTAAAGCGGCAACCTTTTTTAAAGCCTTTTTTGTTAGTTCTGAACCATCAATCGGAACCAATAATTGCTTAAACATAAACACTCCTTGTTGAGTAACAAATCTATATCCATGATAATGCTCTTATTGATTAACAAACAACTAAAAAGGTGAACTGAATTGCTCAAGTATCTAATTACTTATTTCTCGGTTTTGCTCACCCTTTTAGCGCTCGACCTCACTTGGCTGCTGGGAATTGCCAAAAACCTCTACCAGTCGCAAATGGGTTCCTTGATGTCGCCAGATCCCAAGCTCGGTGCTGGTCTAGCCTTTTACCTTCTTTATGCATTGGGAGTCTGTATTTTTGTCGTTGGGCCAGCCCTATCGAAAGAATCATGGCTTTATGCCTTGGGTATGGGCGCGCTGTTTGGCTTCTTTTGCTATATGACCTATGATTTAACTAATTTAGCCGTGGTGCGCGATTTTCCTACGCAATTGGCTTTTATTGATATTGCTTGGGGCTGCTGCGTAACCGCGATTACCTCTACATTTGCTTATTGGGTTGTCAATAAATTGACTTGATCTAGTAAATGAACTATCGCCCGCAATTATTACAATCATTTGCAGGCTATAACCTTAAGCTTTTTACCCAAGATATTTTTGCTGGCATTACGGTAGGGGTTGTTGCCCTCCCCCTAGCAATGGCCTTTGCAATTGCCAGCGGCCTCAAACCAGAAGTTGGTATTTATACCGCCATTATTGGTGGTAGTTTGATCTCGCTCTTTGGCGGAAGTCGAGTGCAGATTGGTGGGCCAGCTGGTGCTTTTATTGTCATCGTCTATGGCATTGTTGCTCACTACGGTATTGCCAATCTCCTCATCGCTACCTTCATGTCGGGCATGCTCTTATTTGTAATGGGCTTCTTCCGCTTAGGTACCTTGGTACGCTTTATCCCCATTGCTGTCATCGTTGGCTTTACAAATGGGATCGCCCTTTTAATTGCGCTCTCGCAAATTAATAATTTCCTTGGCCTAACGATTGAGAAAATGCCAGCGCGATTTTTCGGCATGATTAGCGCGATTTTTAGTGCATTAAATACCTTCAATCCAATTACACTTAGCATCTCCATTGCGAGTCTAGGTTTGCTCATCGCTTGGCGTTGCTTGCATCAACATTGCGGGTGGTTTAGACATTTACCTGGACCCGTTTTAGTAATGGTGAGTGCAACTTGGGTCGTCAGTCTTTTTAATTTGTCTACCGAGACAATTGGCAGTCGCTTCGGGGGAATACCCGCCAGCCTACCGCAATTTAATTTGATCGCTGTGAGCTGGGATAGCGCCCAATTGATGCTTGCACCAGCCATTACTTTAGCGGTATTAGGGGCCATTGAGTCGCTGCTATGTGCGCGGGTTGCTGACGGCTTAATTCATCAGCGTCATGATTCAAATCAAGAGTTAATAGCCCAAGGCATTGCCAACTGTGTCGTGCCATTTTTTGGCGGTATGCCAGCTACCGGAACGATTGCCCGTACTGTTACCAATGTGCAAAGTGGCGGTACCACACCACTGGCAGGTCTTATCCATGCCCTAACTTTATTACTCATCATTTTATTTGCTGCACCTTTAGCGCAAAATATTCCGCTCGGCTGTTTGGCGGCCATCTTGATGTATGTAGCATGGAATATGGGCGAATGGCGTAAGTTAATCTACCTGAAGCAATTTCGTCTACCTTACCGCATCACTTTACTCAGTGTTTTTATTCTCACAGTAGTGGTCGATTTAACGATTGCGCTTGAAGTGGGTTTGCTTTGTGCACTCCTCACTTTTGTTTACCGGGTGTCAAACCTCTCGCGCTCCGAGGCAGTAAATCTAGAGGAATACCCTGAACTCAAGCCGTTGATAGGTAAGATCGCTGCCTACCGTATTTATGGTGCACTTTTTTTTGGCGCAGTTAAATTAATTGA
>CAILUH010000216.1 GCA_903837335.1 uncultured beta proteobacterium
ATTGGCCGAGCAAGAGCTTGCTGCAGCAGCTCGAGTAGTGCAAGCCAATCCCAATAAACGCACGCATGTGGATTACATTCATATCTATACCAAGTACCTGATCCCATTTTTTGGCGCCTATCAAATCAATGACATTACCCAAGAAGTAGTGGATGACTATGCAGCGTGGCGTATATCTCGGATGGGTAAGAATCCCAAGACCTATACGCAAAGACGTCATGCTGGCCTATACAAACGGGTAATTGAGCGTGCCAGGACACAAGGACTAATTTCACAACACCGTAATATTCCTTTATTGGAGATCACTGGCGGTGCTGCGCAGGCAAGGCCGGCTTTTAATCAGCAAGAGATCAAGTATCTACTGGAATACATGCAGGATTGGGAAAGGTTTGGCCGTAATCAACGCAGCAACCATATGCGAAGACTTTGCCGGGTTTATGTGGAGTTCTTGCTAGGTACAGGGATACGGCAGGGAACCGAGAGCATGCCAATTCGCTGGAAATCGTTGCAGTGGCACTGGATTGGCGAGAAACGCTATTTACGGATCTGGGTGTCAGGTAAGACTGGACCGAGATATCTGATTGCCCGACATTTTGTGATTGAGGCCTTAGAGCGATTGATTGCTTGGCAGGCTTTACCTCATCCGAACCTCGATGCTGTGATTGAGGCCAAGTTGGATCGCAAGGTCTTCGTATTTCCTGCGGGGGATGCGCCTCATAGTCTAGATAGCGTGTTTGAGCGACTCATGGTTGAATCAGGCTTGTTTAAGGATGCTGCTGGTAAAAACAGGACCTTGTATAGCCTTCGCCATACCTATGCCACAATTAGATTAGAAGAAGGAGTTGATATTCATACGCTAGCAAAGCAAATGGGAACCAGCGTAGGGATGATTGAGCGCCATTACAGCAAACTGACCCCAATGCTCAGTGCGGAGAGATTGGCAGGGTAGTGTCGGTTTTACCCGACGCTACCTACTATTACCCGCATGATTTAAGAGGCACTGAGTGAATTTCATGCTTTTCTCTAATTTCTTGATTAACGCTCATCACAATATCTGAAAAGATACTTCTAGCCGATCCTCTGCCGGCCTGAACAACTTGATCAAGGACAGCATCGGGCGGCGCTGGTAATCCAGCATTCTGATACACACGGCGCAAAATAGGGCGCCAGTCATTGATCGGTGGAACATTCATATCTATTAAGACCGATCGATTCTGAATACCTTTGTCGATCTGATCCAAGTTATTGCTTGTCATAATGAACATGACATCCTTGCGATTCATGATCGATTTAAAACCGGCTTGAGCGGCCGGGGTTAAGACATCTACTTCATCCATGATGATGTAATGTAGGCCACTGCTATTAAAAGACATATAGCTAGTTCTATTTTGAATAGATTGGGTTAATTGAGCGCCGTTCTGACCTTGAGCGCAGGCAAAGTAATCCGTATTGGGCGTCTCAGTATCACTAATCGATCCAGCACTCATTGCTGCGCTAGTAGGATTAACTTTGGCACTTTCAATTAAGCCTGGCAGTAGATTAGCCAAAGTAGTCTTGCCTGTTCCATACAGTCCGTATAAAACAATTCCGCAAACACCATTGGCTGGAATAGGCAGACTTAAATCAAGTATGGATTCAAGTTTAAATCGACTATTGGGCTGTAAAGCAAAATCATCTAAACACGTAGGTGCTTGTATGACAATAGAAGGGGGTCTTGGGTTGTGCATCACAATCTCCTTAAAGTGACGAAATGATTGCTGGATTCATCTTAGTAAATGAATGCCAGCAATCAGATAAAAAAGCTCAAGCTGCTTTGAGTTTTACTTGGGCTGCTAAACGCTCATCTTCAATCGCTTTAGTTTCATCTGCGAGTTTTTGAGCTTTCTCCTTCTCAGCGCCGATGCTAGAGCAGGCTGCTAATGCGGATTTAACCGCTGCTCCACTTTGAATGACTCTGCGAATGGCAAAACTACCATCATCTTCTCGTGTTGCCAGCAATACAACACCTTCCTCTAGCTGCTCATTTGAGAATGAGGCATTAAGAGAATCGCTTTGCACCTTCGCAAGTATTTCCCCATTGAGTACGGTACGTCCCAGCTCTACTTTTTGAGCAATAGACTTGCCTTTGCTAGTAGCAGAGCGCCTGACTTCTTCTACGCCGCCGTTTTCACGGAAATATTTGGGTAGATCTAAAACACTGATTCTTGCTGCCATGGCTGCTTTCATGGCTGTGCTGTAGGCATTTACCCTGCGGCGATCAACGCCAAACACGCATTTAACAATTTTAGTAATAAGGGGCGAGCTATCACTAAATTTGTATTCATGGGTCTTGATGTAGTTGGCCAAGCCTTTTTTAAGGCTTTTAGCAATACTATCTGACCCCTGCATCGTGTTGTTAAGGGCATAGCAGTGCTGCAAGATGCCATACAAAACGTCATTGGCACTGGATAGCTCATTGGATTCCCAGTTTTTGCGGTACTCAACCAAGCGATCAATAGAGTCTCCAATCGCTTTTTCTGGATTGCTGCCAGTTAATAAATTTCCAATACCCACAGCAAATGGGTTGGGATTTGTTTTTTCATTATTAAGCGTGCTAACGCCTGATTCCACTACGGTACTTTCAATCATGGATTTTCTCCTAGGTATGATAAAAATGTGATGGTTAATTCCAGTCACGCCTTCATTTCACCTAAGTTATATTTGGGTGAATACATATAAAATCTAATAACAAAAAAGTAGGTAAATTCAGGCTGGAGATATCCGCATGGGCGGAAAACTTTGTGCGGAGCAGCAAGATTGCCATCAAGAGAGGGCCAGGCTTTTCTTTAACTTTCTACGCATTAGTCCAAGCTATACGGCCGCTAGTCTGTATGTAAAGCCAAGACGATTGCCTAAAAAAATGAGCCTTGATAATAGGCAAGTTTTGGATTGCTTTGCAAAGTACGGCTCCGTCTTAAATTATTCGTTTACCGCTTGGTTTGAGGGACATAAGAACCAGCTGATGGATTCATTTCCTCCAGTAATTGAAATTATTAAAGGCAAAGACAGGTTTTTTGTTTGTGATGACGACGTTCTGCTTAAGCTCAGTGCTAATCAAGATCCTCCGTCCATTGCCCAACTGGTTAATGCTTTATCGCAAATTTGGCCAAATACGCAAATTAGGCAAATTCATGGCCAAGTGCTTAAAGGCACCAAATTAAAGAATATGTGGAAGGATTTGCTCCTGATATACACCATGGCCTTAAATCCGCATATTGAGCTATGGAGGGCTGGGGCTATGGCAATGCTAGTAGATCGCTTTATCGGGAGTTTGGACCCTTTAGCAGCAAAGCATAAAAGTGGAGATGATCATATGCGGCGCCATATGACATTAATGGTAATGAGGCATAAGGAAAGCGCTTTAAACATTTCAGAGCAGGCAGCTTTGGGCGGGTTTCCAGAGCCGCAACCAGTTAAAAACTTTCAGACTCGCTTTGATTTCGAGGATGAGAATTTTGCAACCCGCCTATTTTCCCTGGGGAGCCAAGAATTGGACTGCGCACGAGAGCGGGTTTTTCAACTGACTGGTTTTTCACATTAGAGTCGGTTTCACCTGACGCCATAACGTAGGCATTTATTTGCTGTTGACCCTTAATGAAGGGTTTAATTTTCTGGAAGCATCCCTTAAAATACCGTAATATAGATAAAACAGCCCTTATGAAAAACAATCAAGCCGCCCCCAACCGAAAACACATTGTTGACAATGCCTTGGGTTCTTTGCGGGTAGAGGGTATGAAGCCTAGCAACGAGTTGATGAAAGATTTTGATGCTTTTATTGGCGGATCAAAAACAATCGATCAAATCATTGCAGAGACTAAAGAACGCTATGTCGCGCTACGACGCGGATAGCGTTTATTGCTATCCGGGTTCCTCGGTATTGCAAAACAAATTGGGCTTTACGGATCAAAATGAGCTGGAGGCGTTTGAGTCTGATATGACCGCTTCGCGTTTAGTGGCCTTAGATTTAGAGCCAATTCAAGGTAATTTTGATTTATCGCATTTGCAAGCAATTCACTATGCTCTTTTTCAGGATGTCTATGATTGGGCTGGAAAGATTCGGACTGTAGATATAAGCCGTGAAAATAGCCGTTTTGCAAACATCCGCATGATTGATTCAGCCGCCAAAACTTTATTCAGTAATTTAGCTAAAGAGCATTTATTCCAAAATCAAGATATTAAGCAAGTTGCACGGAAGTTAGCCCACTATCTTTCTGAGATTAATGTCTTGCATCCATTCCGAGATGGCAATGGACGGGTGCAGCGGATGTTTATTGCCCAGTTAGCTAGCGAGGCTGGGTTTAGGCTCAATTATTCTGATCTAAACCAGTCCCAAATGTATCAAGCAATGCAGTTAGCATTTTTTGGTGACGAAAAGGCGCTAGCGCATCTAATTTTAGATAAGCTCAGCAGCCAATAATCAGTTTCACACCGTCACCTAACGAAACACTAGTTTGTCGGTTTAACCGACAAACTTAGATGAGCTC
>CAILUH010000217.1 GCA_903837335.1 uncultured beta proteobacterium
ACATGGACAAAAGCGGGTACATGTTGCGCGATTTCCATTGGCGCCCGCGAAACATTGTGGCGCACGACCAAGATATCGGCCTGCATAGCAATTAAGTTATCAATGGTGTCAATGAGACTTTCACCCTTGGCTGTTGAAGAGGTTGAAATATCTAAATTGATGACATCGGCCGATAAGCGATTGGCCGCAATTTCAAAGGTTGTGCGGGTGCGGGTCGAGTTTTCAAAAAAAAGATTGAAGACACTCTTACCGCGGAGTAATGGCACTTTTTTTACTTCGCGGGCTGGGTCGGTAACGCTAACAAATTGCTGAGCAGTATCAAGAATCTGCACAATTTGTTCTTTTGGCATCCCTTCTAAGGTAAGCAAATGCGTCAGCTCACCAGCTGCATTGGTTTGCTTAACAGCTTGCGTAACTACTTGCTTAACCATTGCGCTCTTCAATATGAAAGTGAAAAAGGCCAGTGGCCTCTTTTTCTAAAGCTAAAATTTGCTGTTCAGGCAAATCAATAAACTCGGCGACAAAATCGGCGGTGATGGGCAATTCGCGCTTGCCGCGATCAGCCAACACCATCAGCTCTACTTGAGCTGGGCGTCCAAAATCAAATAATTCATTTAAAGCGGCGCGCACGGTACGGCCAGTTGAGAGTACATCATCAATCAAAATAATATGCGCGCCATTCACTTCAAAGGGCAAATGGGTGGGCATCGTGCTGGCACTTCGCATCGCGCTTAAGCCTTTTTCAGCATAGTCATCGCGATGAAAGGCCACATTAATGACGCCAAATTGCGGTAAGGCTAAATCTTTTGCTAGGCGCTCAGCCAGCCAAGCACCCCCAACAGCTAAGCCAGCCAAACAAAACTGTGGCTGCGCCGGAGTCGATTTAGCCGCGACTTCGCGCGCTTGTAGTTCGCCCAATAATTTGCGGTACAACGCTTCAGCTTTCATGCTTTATTCTGCTCTACAGGGTATGGGTTTTCTTGAAAATATTGCTCAAGAATTAAACAGGCTGCATGCGAGTCTAATTGATCTTTAGCCTGGGGGGCTAAATTTGGCTCATTTTCGAGCACTGCCGAGGTGTAACGCTCGTCTACCCAAGCAACTGGCAGCGCAAACCGCCCCTGCAATTGTTGCCCAAAGCGGCGCGCCTTTGCTGTCATCGCATGCTCTGCGCCATCGGGATGTACAGGTAAACCAACCGCTAAGCGCGCTGGTTGCCACTCGACTAACAGCCTTTGAATTGCCTCAAAGCCTTGGCTGGTTTGCGTCTGGGTAATCACTGGCAAAGCTTGGCTGGTTTGCGTCAGAGAGTTTCCAATTGCAACACCAATGCGGCGAATTCCATAGTCAAAGGCCATGACCGTAATGGCCTCAGGCATGCCCTGCCTCTCCCGATAAATGGGATAAATCAAATCCTAAGGATTTCATGGTGCGCTGATAACGCTCTCCGGATGGCGTATCAAAAATAATATCGACCATGCTCTCACGGGGTAGCGGCACATTAATCCAGCCATTCAGGGCGATTTCTTCTTCGAGCTGACCGGCACTCCAGCCCGCGTAACCTAAGGTCAACATGAACTTTTTAGGACCGCGTCCTTGTGCGACCGCTTCCAGAACATCTTTTGAAGTGGTCATCGTTAGTCCCCCAGGAATCGAGATCGAGGAAGAGTAGGCTAATTCCGTATCGGGCTCGTGCAATACAAAACCACGCTCAACTTGAACTGGGCCCCCAAAGTAAACAGGTTGATCTAATAAAGGCGCAATTTCTAATTTAAGTTCAATTTTGTCAAACAGGCTAGCTAAATCGACTTCGGTAGGTCGGTTGATCACTAAGCCCATCGCCCCTCTTTCAGTATGCTCAAAGAGATAAATAACTGCGCCAGCAAAATTGTCATCGACCATGCCAGGCATTGCAATTAAGAACTGATTAGCAAGATGGTCTGCTGAATAGGAGTCCGTAGACGCTGGGTCTGAAGCTGAGAAAGCTTGATTAGACGTACTCATTGACTTTCATTTTAGCAAATCCTAAATCTTTCCGGTAAGCCAATATCCCACTAAACCAACAGTTTCA